>CAYTNO010000329.1:0-3146 GCA_964439125.1 uncultured Woeseiaceae bacterium
GGGTGGCCCGATTCAGGACATCAGCAATGATCCCGAACCACTGCTGCCAGATGCAGCAGATGACGAGTCGTGGTTCGAAGAAACACGCGAACTGTAGGCCTGGATGCCGAGCGACTCGCTTTTAACACGCTGAGACGCCAAGGCCTTGTCCCGGTTAGCCGAAATTTCCGCTGCCGCCTCGGCGAAATAGACCTCATCATGCTGGACGACGCGTGCCTTGTCTTCGTTGAGGTTCGTTATCGCGCGAGCAACCGCGTAGCGTCAGCGAAACAAACTGTCGATATTCACAAGCAACGCAAGCTCATTCGATCCGCGGCGTTGTTTGTCGCCAGGAGATCGCGATTCGCGAACAGCACCATGCGATTCGACGTCGTCGCGATCGACGACCATGAACACAATGGTCAAACACTGGAATGGATTAAGGACGCGTTCCGTCCTGGTGATTCAAGCTTGTAGGTCTACTTGACGACCTTCAAGTGAGGCCGTGAACGCGTCGTTTCGACGTCGTCGTTGGTCTGAGGGCGTTCCGCATTTTCCGCGTCGTGTGAAAAGATCATGCCCTGCCCTGTTTCCCGCGCGTAAATGCCAAGTACCGATTTCATCGGCACCCAGACATCGAATGGCACGCCCGAAAACCGCGCCCGAAAACTGACGGCATCATTGGTCAGTTTTAGATTATGTGCGGCCGTTTCGCTGATGTTAAGAATGATCTTGTTGTCTTTGACATGCTCACGCGGAACAAAAACGCCATCAACCGAAGCGTCGACGACAATGTGCGGCGTATGACCGTTATCGCCCATCCACTCATGCATGGCGCGGATCAGGTACGGTCTTTTTGAACGGCTAGGGTTACTCAACTTATTCAACGCTTGATATCGTTTTCACCGCGCCAAGCTTACCACTAGTTCTTGAGTATCGTTAAGATGGTGACATAACGTAAGGCAGGAGCTTGCATTCAGCATCCTGCCTCGACAGACGACATGCCTCTACATGTGCATTTCCTGTTCAAGCTCCGTCAGGCTTTGCTGGAACGAACGACGCGCGAAAACGCGTTTCATGTATTCCTCGATCGGCTCGGCCTGGCTGCCAAGGTCAATGCCGTACACTGGCAAACGCCAGAGGATCGGCGCGATACTCGCATCGACCAGCGAAAACTCTTCGCTCAGGAAATACGGTCGTGCCCCGAACAATTCCGTGCTCTGCAAAATGCTCTCTCTGAGAAGTTTGCGCGACTTGCTGCTAAACCTGCCATCGCCGCTAGCTTCCGCTTCTTCAGCAAACGAGTACCAGTCAGTTTCGATACGGAACAACGCCAGGCGAAATTGCGCACGCATGACCGGGTCTACCGGCATCAGGGGAGGATGCGGGAAGCGCTCGTCCAAGTATTCGATAATGACACGCGAGTCGTACAGCGTGAGATCGCGGTCGACCAGGGTCGGAACCGTATGATACGGATTCAGATCCATCAGGTCTTCGGGCAGGTCGTTACCCATGACGTTGGCGATCTCGATATTTATGTTCTTCTCAGCGAGAACCAGCCTCGCCCGATGACTATGTATGTCAGTCGGCCTGGAGAACAGGGTCATTACTGAGCGTCTGTTGGCGATCACTGCCATTATTTAACATCCTTCCAAATTTGTTTTTTCAACATCCGCGCGATGATCAGGAAAACGAACAAATAGATCAGCACCCATGTTCCGAGCTTGCGTCGCTCAGCACGTATAGGCTCAGCGATGTATGCAAGAAAATTAACGGTGTCGCGAACAAAACTTTCGTATTCCTCGACATCGAGCTTACCTGTGGAAACCAGCTCAAATTTTTCGAATTCGTGAGTCGTCGTTGTCGACCCGTCACTATTGGTCTCCACGTGTTCCGAATAAAGCGCTTTCTGATAGCCCTGCAACTCCCAAAGTACGTGCGGCATGCTCGTACCTGCGAGCACCGTATTATCAACACCGGTCGGGCTATCGGGATCCAGGTAGAACCCCTTCAGGAAGTTGTAGATGTAGTCCGCGCCCTTTGCACGAGCCATCAGCGACATGTCCGGCGGAGCCGTTCCATACCAGCGCGCGGCATCGCTTGCTGGCATAGACGCCTGAATGGTCTCAAACGTCTTTTCTGCATTGAACATCAGGTTGTCAACGAGTTCTTCCTCAGACAGCCCGAGATACTTGCCGATAGTATTGAAGCGCACGTAGCGTGCAGAGTGACAGCCGGAACAGTAATTCATGAAATTTGCGGCGCCGCGTTGTAGCGATGCAATATTGCCCGGGTCGATATCTGCTTTTTCCAGCTTGGTGCCAGTGGATGCATGAGCCTGAGCCGTAGCAAGAATTGCGGCAAGCACCACAAGCTTGCCGAGTGCCCTCAACTTATCCATGGTAGACCACCCTTTCCGGCACAGGCTTCGTCTTATCGACTGTCGTGTAGTACGGCATCAACAGGAAGAACGCGAAGTACAGGACTGAAAAGACTCTCGCAGCAAGCACGTAAATCGGTTCCGCCGGTTGAGTGCCAAGCCATCCGAGTGTGAGGAACGTCACAACAAATATCCCCAGCGCTGACTTGTAAATCCAACCGCGATAGCGAATCGAATTAACGCGCGCCCGATCAAGCCATGGCAAGAACATAGGCAACAACACGGATGTACCGAACAAGATGAAGCCCCAAAGCTTGTCCGGTACGGCGCGCAAGATTGCGTAGAACGGCGTGAAGTACCAAACCGGTGCAATGTGTTCCGGCGTTGCCGTCAAATTTGCGGGCTCGAAGTTAGCGTGCTCAAGGAAGTAGCCACCCATGTCCGGTGCGAAGAACACGACCGCGGAGAACAGCATTAGAAAAACAATGATCCCAACGAGGTCTTTACTGGTGTGATACGGATGAAAAGCGATGCCATCCAGTGGAACACCATCGGCGCCTTTCTGCTCCTTGATCTCAATGCCGTCCGGGTTGAGCGATCCGACTTGATGTAACGCAACGATGTGTACAAAAATCAGCCCGATCAGTGACAACGGCAACACAATGACGTGCAACGCAAAGAAGCGATTCAGTGTGATATCCGAAATCGAGTAGTCACCACGGATGATTTCAACGAGGCCTTCTCCTATGCCTGGAATCGCACCAAACAGGGAGATAATGACCTGGGC
>CAYTNO010000330.1:0-3138 GCA_964439125.1 uncultured Woeseiaceae bacterium
AGTTGATATCCAATGTGTCGCACGACTTGCGAACACCGCTTGCATCCATGCAGGGCTACATTGAGACCTTATTGATCAAGAACGGGTCGTTGTCGAACGACGAACGCGAACGGTGCCTGCGCATTGCACGCAAAAATACGCAACGATTAAGCGAGCTCGTCGATGATCTTTTTGAGTTGTCGAAACTAGAATCGGCTAACGTCACGCCGGCTTTTGAAACATTTTCGTTGGCAGAATTACTGCAGGACACGGTGCAGGAATTCGAACTGGATGCCCGTCATAAGAACATCACGCTGGAAACCGCGGCACCGCCAGACAGAACGGTCGTCTATGCAGATATCGGACTCATACAGCGAGTTCTGGAGAATCTGTTAAAGAATGCAATTCACTTCACGCCCGCCGGTGGCCACATCCGAATAGATGTCGAGAAACGCCCGGAGACAGTTGCCGTCTCGGTCAGCGACACCGGTTGTGGCATCGCAGATTCCGATCTGAACAAGATATTCGACCGCTTCTACCGGCGGGAACCGGGCGACAAAGATCGAACCGGCTCAACCGGGCTCGGCCTGGCAATCGTCAAGCGCATCCTGGACTTGCACGACAGTAGAATTACCGTTACCAGCGAAGTGGATCACGGCACTCGTTTTGAATTCGATTTGCGTCGAATGCAAAAAGCCGCGTAGCCAGAAAATGCATTTGATTGGGCATCTCGGGTGACCATCGGATATCCCTGACTTGCAGGTAGTTAGCCGCCAAGCCATTATTGGCTGCAAGATGGGACGAATATCACCGCATGCTACGTAAGACTTTTCTGCCTGTAATATTTCTACTGCTCGCGTACGGGTTCGCCGTAAGCGCAGATTTCAAGACAATCACTGCGGGTGTGGCCATCTTCCTTTTCGGGATGCTTGCTCTCGAAGAAGGCTTCAAGACATTTACGGCCGGCGGACTCGAGAAGATCCTCAGGGCGGCCACCAACAAGTTGTGGAAGAGCATGTCGTTTGGTGTGCTGACCACTGCCATCATGCAGTCCAGCTCGCTGGTCTCCGTCATAACCATTTCGTTTCTCAGTGCGGGCTTGCTGGACCTGACGTCTGGCATCGGCATCATTTTCGGCGCCAACCTGGGCACGACAACGGGCGCCTGGCTCGTGGCCGGCTTTGGCCTGAAGGTGAACCTGTCTGCGTATGCCATGCCCATTCTGGTCTTCGGCGTCGTCCTGGTTTTCCAGCAAGGCAAAAGTCTCAAGGGCGCTGGCTATGTACTCGCCGGGCTGGGTTTCCTGTTGCTTGGTATTCAGTACATGAAGGACGGGTTCGGCTCTGTCGGCCAGACCATCGACCTTGCCGAATACGCGATGACCGGCTATCCCGGCGTATTGGCGTTCGCCGGCATCGGCATAGTAGCCACGGTCATCATGCAGTCGAGCCATGCCACATTGATACTCATCCTGGCAGCGCTTGCCTCACAACAAATCAGCTATGAAAATGCATTGGCGTTGGCGATCGGCTCTAATATCGGCACAACCATCACAGCCATCATCGCTTCGCTGGGCTCCAGCACCGACGGCAAACGCCTGGCCATGGCCCACCTTATCTTCAACACTGTAACCGGACTGCTCGCCATCGGCGGCATCTACCAGTTGATGGAAGCCGTTGAGTGGCTCAGTCGCTACATCGGAATCGCAAGCGACAACTACACCTTGCAGCTCGCCGTATTCCACAGCCTCTTCAACTTGCTGGGCATTGTCGTGATGCTGCCGCTCATGAAGGTCCTGGTGAAATTCCTTGAGAAGGCAATCGTCGCGGAAGAGATCGAGATCGAGCGCCCAATCTATTTAAGCGGTGGCCCGGGTGATATTCGTGATGCAGCAGTCGAGGCAGTAAGAAAGGAAAGTATCCGCTTATACGATCTGGCAGCAGGTGTCATCGTGGATGGTCTTAGTATCAACCGGGACGTGCTGGAATCGGAGGAAAAAGTTAAGCGTGTTGTTAAGAAATCGACCGACATCATCGATGAAGATATCGATGACTTGTACGAGAGAAAGCTGAAAGCCCTGTACGGTGCCATCGTCGAGTATGTCATCCATAGTCGCGGCGGTTATTCCGGCGGCAGGCTAAAAGAGGAAATGAACGCGATTCGGGAAGCAGGACAGCACGTGATCGAGGCCGTAAAAGGCGTCAAACACCTCAGAAAGAACCTGAATCGGTTTATGCAATCGGACAATCAATACACCATGAAAGAGTACAACCGCTTACGGCGTCTTATCATCACGGTGCTTCGAAAAATCGAGGCTACTCGCATGTCTGCGAGTGAATCAAAGTCCGCACTGTCACTGGACCACCTCAAGCTGGAAATCGAGGAAAAGACCAGGGATTTTGGCAAGGGGCTGGATGACCTGATTAGAAAGGAGCGTATTGACGTGCCAACCGCTACTTCGTTAATGAACGACATTTCCTATTGTCGGGAAACCTGTTGGGACCTTGTGGAAGCCGGCACGGTGCTATTCTCGACGTCCGACCTGGATGAAAAAGTAGCGATGCGGACAATTGCCCTTGGCGATGACGAAATCGTCGAGATGATGGAAAACCCGGACGGGGAGGCAGCGCGATGAAAGCCGAAAAAATGCTGGCCAAGCTAAAAGATATTCTCAGCGCAGAACGCCATGCGCAGCTGGAAAAATACGCATCCCTGAAGAAAGTACTGAAAGCGTTGCGTGATGAAAAAAGGAAATTGGAAAAGGAACTGGCGAACGAAACTGATGAGGCAGCTCAACACGAAACTGCTTCCCGGCTTAAAGTCATTTCCAAGCAACGCAAGAAAGGCCTGAAAGTGCTGCAAGAATTAAAAATGGAAAGAGAAAAGCGCGGCAAATAGGACGGGGTTTCTATTTCTTATTCAAAAAACGCCAAGTGTCGTAAGGGTTGAACCCACGTGAACGATCGATGCCGGGAGATTCGACATCGCTGGGAGCGACTTCGACACTTGTCTCTTCCACTGCGTGCTTTTCCGCGTAGATATCTGGCATTTCAGCGTCCTTCCCTGAACCAAGGCAATCAACCCGCCGGCTAGCCCTGGCAACGTCTTTCTTCACGTCCGTGTCCATAAGTACGCCTCCTTTGTACCTCTAATACCTAA
>CAYTNO010000331.1:0-3128 GCA_964439125.1 uncultured Woeseiaceae bacterium
ATAGGTCGCGACAACCGCAGCAATCGCAACGAGCGGAGCAACGATGTGCGCCACGCGGATCCTGGGCATCTTGAACCAGGCGGCCTTTTTCTGCTTCTTGCGTCGTGCTTGCTTACGCGTCATTGGCAGCCACCTCCAGCGGTTTGGATTGAATTCCCTGGCCGACGCTTGTTTCCAGAATGCGCCAGCAAAGCTCTGCAAAATCGATGCCCGCCCTGTTCGCCGCCATCGGCACAAGGCTGTGGCTCGTCATGCCCGGAACCGTATTGGCTTCGAGCACCTGCGGCCGGCCGTCGTCGCCGGTCATAAAATCAACGCGACCCCACCCGGAGCAGCCCAGTTCGTTGAATGCGGCAATCGCCAGAGCCGCATACAACGCTTCAGTCTCGGCATCTGACGTTCCGGGGCAGTGATACTCGGTGCGATCAGACTCGTACTTCGCGCGGTAGTCGTAGAACACGCGCGGGGTTTCAATGCGAATACTCGGCAACGCCTCACCCTGTAGAACCGCTACGGTGAACTCGTCACCAACGATGCATCGCTCCGCAAGCGCAACCCCGCCAAATGCGAGTGACAGTTCGACGGCGTCGTTAAGGTCTGCAGGTTCGAAGACCTTGCTCATGCCTACGCTTGAACCCTGCTCGGCTGGTTTCAGGATGATAGGAAAACCAAAAGATTCGACGGCTAGAACAGCGTCCGCTTTGTGACGGACAACGGCGTACTCCGGTGTCGGAATGCCCGATGCCTCAAACAGATGTTTGCTGCGAACTTTGTCCATCGCCAGCGCGGAGGCCATGACTCCGCTGCCGGTATAAGGCGTGTCGAGCCACTCCAGGGCACCTTGCAATGAACCGTCCTCACCGCCTGTGCCGTGCAATGCGATCCACACGCGATCAAAACCAGCCTTCGCGAATTCCACCAGGCTCTTTTCAGCTGGATCCCATGCATGGGCATCGACGCTTCTTGATTGCAGTGCCTTAAGCACCGCGCCACCGCTATCCAGCGATACTTCCCGTTCTGCGGACGATCCGCCCAACATGACCGCAACCCGGCCGAAGTCCGCGGCATGCTCGATGACCGAACGTTGTTCCGGCATTGTCGCTATGCGGCTCATTTCGCCACCTCGCCGACAATTCTGACTTCATGAGTGAGTTCGACGTCGTGTTCTTCGAACACGACTTGGCGCACATGCTCAATCAGTTCCTCGACATCGGACGCCGTCGCGTTATCGCTATTGATAATGAAATTGGCGTGCTTCCGGGAAACCTCGGCGCCACCGATTGAAAATCCTTTCAGGCCTGCGGCTTCAATAAGTCGCGCGGCATGGTCGCCCGGCGGATTGCGAAATACTGAGCCGCAACTCGGCAAACCAAGCGGCTGTGTTCTCTTGCGCCGTTCCAGCATCGATTTCATATCTTCGGCGCTCGGCGTTACATCGGTCTCGAAACGCAATGTCGCCTCGATAAACCACTCATTCTTCGGGCCTGTCACACTCCGATAGCCAACCGTGTATTCGCCGGGGGCGCGCTCATGAATTTCGCCGCTGCGATCAATGCTGCGGACCGACTCGACTCGATCCCAGGTTTCTCCGCCATGGGCACCTGCGTTCATCGCCAATGCGCCGCCAACCGTGCCGGGGATACCGGCGAAGAATTCCGATGGGCCGAGACCCCAGCGGACGCACTCCCGGGCAAGTTGTGTACAGGGCAGCCCGGCGCCAGCTTTGACGAGATAGTGCTCGAGCCTCTCGAGAGTGCGCATAATGCGTGAGGCTGAGATCACGACGCCGTGAATGCCACCGTCTCGAACCAGCAAGTTCGTCCCAACGCCAAACCAAAATACGGGAATTGCTTCGTTGAGTTCATGCAGGAACAAAGACAGATCTTCGAGACTGTTCGGCACAAAGAACGTCTCGGCAGGCCCACCCACACGCCACGATGTGTGCTTGCTCATTGGCTCGTTCAATCTAAGCTCGCCGCGCTCAGCGCTTGAGGCTGTTGCCGCCATCATGAGTGCACCTTGAGCGACGGTTTGACAGACAGCATTTCCGGCAATCGACCGGCATAGACGCCGATATCGCCCGCGCCCATCGTTAACACGAGGTCACCATCTTCGAGCAGGCTTTCGAGTACTGGCTGCAACTCATCCAGTGTCTCGACGAATACTGGCTCGATCGTGCCGCGCGTGCGAATCGCGCGCGTTATCGCCCGGCCGTCTGCTCCGGCGATCGGCGCCTCACCTGCCGCGTAAACATCAAGCACAACGACCACATCGGCTTCCGAGAGGACCATCGCGAAATCGTCCATCAAGTCGCGCGTGCGAGTGTAACGATGCGGCTGAAAAACCAGCACGACGCGTCGATCAGGCCAGCCGGACCTGGCGGCAGACAACGTGGCAGCGACCTCAGTCGGGTGGTGGCCGTAGTCGTCAACCAGCATGACTCTACCGGCGGCTACTTCAATGTCACCGAGATGCTGAAAGCGGCGATCGATCCCCTCAAAGTCGCGCAGTGCATTAACGACAGCTTCGTCACTCACCTGCAGCTCATCGGCGACAGCAATTGTTGCCAGCGCATTACGAACGTTGTGCATGCCCGGTAATTGCAAAGACACGTGCAGCGGTTCGCGATCACCCGAACGGATAACATCGAACCGGGTTTGCCCTTTCGAGAATTCGATATTCTCAGCGCGGACGTCTGCGTCATCGCTAATGCCATAGGTGACAATCGAGCGACCGATGTTCGCCATGACTTCTTTGACGCCGGCATCATCGATACACACGACGGCCAAGCCGTAGAAGGGCAGGTTGTGCAGGAACCCAACAAAAGCGGAATACAGTTTTTCGATGTCACCGTCGTAGGTCGACATGTGGTCGGCATCGATATTAGTGACAACCGCCAGCATCGGTTTCAGATGCATGAATGAGGCATCGCTCTCGTCTGCTTCCGCGACGAGATAGTCGCCCTGCCCCAGGCGTGCATTGGCGTCGGCGCTTTTGAGTCGGCCTCCAATGACGAATGTCGGGTCAAGTCCGCCTTCGGCGAGCACGCTGGCGACCAGGCTCGTGGTCGTGGTCTTGCCATGCGTTCCAGCGACCGCGATCGAATATCGAAAACGCATGAGCTCGGC
>CAYTNO010000332.1:0-3127 GCA_964439125.1 uncultured Woeseiaceae bacterium
CTCGACGCGCGCGTGCCGAGGCAACAGCAGGCCGACGATGATAAAGAGGCCGATGAAACTGGCTATACCGTAAAGAAGTTTTTGCACACTGTTGCCGCTGTTCGTGTTGGTGCCGGATTATTCCACAGTACAATAGACAGATGAATGCATCTGAAGCAAAAGCTCTGCCGATAGGCGTCTTTGACTCCGGTGTCGGTGGTCTGACAGTCCTCAAAGCTGTGCGGGAAACACTGCCGAACGAGGACCTGATCTACCTTGGCGATACTGCCCGGCTGCCTTACGGCACCAAGAGTCCGACCTCGATTTCGCGTTACGCCTGCCAGGCCACGGCGCAGTTGCAGCGACATGGCATCAAGTTACTGGTTGTTGCCTGCAACACAGCTTCGGCCGTTGCCCTCGACTCACTGCGCGAGCAAATGGGCTCGCTTCCCGTCATTGGAGTGGTCGAGCCTGGCGCGGCAGCGGCGGTCGCGGCAAGGCCAGGCGGCAGGCATTTGGTGCTCGCTACCGAAGCCACGGTCAGGCTGGGCGCCTATCGACGGGCAATTCTCGAGAGCGACCCGCTCGCGCAGGTCGACGAGTTGGCCTGTGAATTGCTGGTATCTCTGGCAGAGGAGGGCTGGAATAACGGCGTCATCGCAGAATCTATCGTTAATCGTTATCTCGATCAGCTGGATACGGCATCCCGCAATCCAGACAGCGTCATTCTCGGCTGCACTCATTTCCCGCTGTTGCGCGAGACTTTTGCCTCGGTTTTCGATTCGGCTGTCTCGATAGTCGATTCCGCGAGCACGACGGCCACCGCCGCCCGAGAATTGCTCGAAAAGCTGCGCATCGGCAACGAACAGGAAGTGAGCGGCGACCTGAAATTACTGGCAACAGACGGGGCAACCCGATTCGCCCGGGTTGGTGGACAATTTCTGGGTGAAGACCTGGCAACAGACGACGTTACGCTCGTCGATCTGTAATCCCACCGGGCAACCTATGCGATAATTGTCCTCTTTTGACTTGCGGGGGCAGCTCGTGAAATACGCTCGTTCTATGCGCGCAGCGCACATCATCTTTGTATCAGCAGTACTCGCAGCTTGTGGGGCGGAATCGCCGCCAGAGCTTGCTGTCGAACCGTCTGGGACGGCAGAGGCACGGCCTGAGATTTATGCTGAATTTACGCTGACTACCGACCTCAGTTTCTTCAACGATGAACAACGGGAAATGCTGGGTCTTCTGATTCAGGCGTCGCAGATCATGGACGACCTCTTCTGGCAACAGACCTATGGCGAGGGCTACGAGGAGTGGCTCGGATCGATTGGTGTCGATGAGGTGCGTTTGTTCGCCGAGCAAAACTACGGTCCATGGGATCGCCTCGACGATGAGAAGCCGTTCATCGAAGGTGTTGGCCCGAAACCGCTGGGCGCAAACTTTTACCCGGCAGATATGAGCAAAGAGGAATTCGACGCCGCATATCTGCCTGGTAAGGATGGTCTCTATACATTGATTCGGCGTGACGAACAGGGGGCGCTGATCCTTGTGCCTTACCACGTCGAGTACGCCGAAGAACTCAAGGCAGCCTCACAGCTGTTGCACCAGGCAGCAGACCTGGCTGTCAGCCAGGATTTTGCCAATTACCTGAAATTGCGGGCGAACGCATTGATCAGTGATGACTTTCAACTGAGCGACATGTACTGGATGGACGTCGACGACAATGAGATTGATGTCGTAATAGGCCCCATCGAATTCTACGAAGACAGGCTCTTTGGGTACAAGGCGGCGTATGAGTCGTATGTGCTCATCAAGGATCTTGAGTGGAGCGCTCGACTGGCCAAATTCGCGACGTTCCTGCCTGAATTGCAGGAAGGCCTGCCGGTACCGGATGAGTACAAGCAGGAATCGCCTGGATCCGATTCGGACCTGAATGCTTACGACGTTATTTACTATGCAGGACACAGCAATATGGGTGGCAAGACAATCGCCATTAATCTACCCAATGATGAAGAAGTTCAGCTGCAAAAGGGTACGCGGCGGCTGCAACTCAAGAACGTAATGAAAGCGAAATTTGAGAAGATTTTGGAGCCGATTGCGGACGTGCTCGTAGACGATTCACAGCGCGAGCACATCTCATTCGATGCATTTTTTGCCAATACGATGTTCCACGAAGTCGCTCACGGGCTTGGCGTCAAGAATACGATCACTGGCAAGGGAATTGTTCGAAAGGCAATGCTCGACGTTGCGTCAGTCATGGAAGAGGGCAAAGCCGACGTCCTTGGCCTGTACATGGTCAGTGAATTGCAGAAAGCCGGTGAGCTCGGTGATGTCGATTTGCGTGACTACTACGTTACGTTCATGGCGAGCGTGTTTCGTTCGATTCGCTTTGGTGCGAGCGAAGCGCATGGCAAGGCAAACATGGTGCGTTTCAACTTCTTTGTCGAGAACGGTGCGTTTATCCGTAACCCGGAAACCGGCAAGTACCGGGTTGATTTCGATCAGATGAACAATGCGATGGAGGCCCTGTCCCGTAAGTTGTTGATTTTGCAGGGCGATGGTGACTATGAGGGGGCAGCGGAGCTGACAGCGACCAAAGGTGTTATTGGCGAGCAGTTGCAAGCGGACCTTAATCGCCTGACGCAGGCCAGCATTCCGGTGGACATCACATTCAACCAGGGCGCGTCCGTACTCGGCATCGAGTAAGCATGCACTGACAATAAATTTAGAGGGTCACAATGAAAAAGACGACGCTACTCGCACTGTTTGCGAGCTTGTTGCTTGCTGCCTGCGGCGGCAGCGAAGATGCAGCCGCACCGGAACCTGAGGCGAAGCAGCCTTGGGCGGAATTCGCCGCGACGACTATCGACGAATACTATCGCCGCAATCCGGAGTCTGCGGTTGACGCCGGCCTGCACGAATACGACGGTCAGATGAAGGACATTAGCCTCGAAGCCCAGGCGGAATACGCGAGCTGGATCGATGGCGTACTCGCCGAAGTTG
Organism: uncultured Woeseiaceae bacterium; assembly: GCA_964439125.1. Lineage (GTDB taxonomy): Bacteria > Pseudomonadota > Gammaproteobacteria > Steroidobacterales > Woeseiaceae > UBA1847. The sequence continues at coordinate 2,983 of CAYTNO010000332.1, forward strand.
CGTCCTATGGCGATCTCGCAGGAACCGAGGCCTTCGAGCGGGACTACTTATCGACCGCATTAAATGGCCAGCTTTTCTGGATGCGAGAGACGAATTTCAGGACCAAGAATCCACTCAGCTATACCGGCTTGTCATTCAGCGTCTA
>CAYTNO010000333.1:0-3127 GCA_964439125.1 uncultured Woeseiaceae bacterium
CTCGATATCGAAGTAGAGCTCGGGTTTACCGTAGAGCAGGTGACGCAAGAAGTTGAGCGTTGCCTGAATTGTGATATCCAGACGGTATTCACCGAGAAACTGTGCATCGAGTGTGATGCGTGTATCGATATTTGTCCGGTCAATTGCTTAACGATTACTCAAAATGGCGAAGAAGCGGATCTCAGAACACGATTATCAGCGCCGGCGGACAACGTCGAGCAGGCGCTGTACGTTTCAGGCGACTTGCCGCAAACCGCCAGAGTCATGGTTAAGGATGAGGATCTATGCGTACATTGCAGCTTGTGCGCAGAGCGTTGCCCGACCGGTGCGTGGGATATGCAAAAGTCTATCGTGCTGATTCCGCAGGTCGCCGACGAAGTCGCTGATGACCAGGCGCAAACGTCGGCGGCATAACAGGAAAGCAATCGTGGCTAAACTTAACGACGTCGTCATAAAAATTGCTACGGTCAACGGTACCGGGTCAGCAAGCGCGAACGGCTTGATCATGAAATCTCTTTTCCGCATGGGGATTCCAGTCGTCGGCAAGAACTATTTCCCGTCAAATATTCAAGGGCTGCCGACCTGGTACGAAATACGTGTGACGGGTGACGATTACCAATGTCGATCAGATCGCGTTGACGTGATGGTCGCGATGAACGCGCAAACGTACGCTCGTGACCTGGCGGAAGTGATTCCGGGTGGTTGGTTCATTTACGATTCTACGTGGCCGAGAAACACACAACTTGGTCGCGATGACATCACCATTGTGGGTATCCCGCTGTCGAGAATGTGTAATGAACATTTTGATGGTGCCCGGGCGCGTATTCTGATGAAAAATATCGCATATGTCGGTGCGTTGGCGGCATTCCTGGATATCGATCTTGGCACCATTACTGAACTGATCGAAGAAACGTTTGCTGACAAGAAAAACTTAATCGCCTCCAATATGGAGGCGATCAGGCTGGGTTTTGATTATGCCAGGGAAAACTTTGTCTGCCCGCTACCAAGCAAGGTTGCGGCAATGGACGGCACGAAGGGGCACATCATCATCGACGGCAACACCGCGGCAGGGCTAGGTTGCCTGTATGCCGGTGCGACGGTTGGCGCGTGGTATCCGATTACGCCATCGACATCACTGATGGACGCGTTTCGTGCGTTCTGTGCCAAGTACCGCGTTGATCCGGAAACAGGGAAGCGCACGTATTGCATTATCCAGGCCGAAGATGAGCTCGCTGCGATCGGCATGGTTCTCGGCGCAAGCTGGAACGGCGCACGATCTTTCACGTCCACGAGTGGCCCGGGAATTTCGCTGATGAGCGAGTTCCTTGGCTACGCATATTATGCAGAAATACCGGCGGTTCTCTTCAATGTTCAGCGTTGCGGGCCATCCACTGGCATGCCGACGCGTACCCAGCAGTCAGACATTATTAGTTGCGCCTATGCTTCGCACGGCGATACCAAGCACGTGTTGCTGTTCCCGGCGAATCCGGGCGAGTGCTTCACGATGGCACAAACAGCTTTCGATCTCGCCGAGCGTCTGCAGACGCCTGTCATGGTGTTGTCAGATCTCGATATCGGAATGAACGACTGGATGGTGCCGGAGTTCGAATTTGACGAGAAGCAAATTCCGGATAGGGGGAAAGTCCTTTCCGCTGAAGAACTCGAAGAGATGGAGTCGTTCCATCGCTATCTGGACGTTGATGGCGACGGCATTCCGTATCGTTCTTTGCCCGGCGTGCATCCGAAAGGGTCTTATTTCACGCGCGGTTCCGGACACACGAAGTATGGCGCTTACACGGAGGAGTCGAGCGAGTACAAGGATGTCGTTGATCGCTTACTACTCAAATGGGAAACGGCGCGATCGCTTGTGCCGGAACCGGAAATCGAGTTCTCGAAATTCAATAAGGCGGCAATATTGAGTTTTGGCAGTAGTCACGGAGCCTGTCAGGAGGCGCGCGATCGCCTTGCTGCGCAAAACATCGCTCTGAACTATTGCCGCGTCAAGTCGTTTCCGTTCTCCGCGTCCATCAAAGAGTTTATTCAGCAGCACGACGTCGTTTATGTCGTCGAGCAGAATCGTGATGCGCAGCTCAGAGCACTGCTGATGCTTGATAGCGACGCAGATCCGTCCACGCTCGTTTCGCTTTTGCACTACGACGGCATGCCGTTAAACGCCGGATTTGTGGTTCGAAAGGTGCTTGAGGAAATCGCTAAGGGACAGGCCGCCTGAGGGTTAGCAATAATGAGCTATATCTCCAAACCAAAGATCCAGCATCCGAACGCACGTCGTAACAAACTCGGGCTAACAGCCCGGGACTACGAGGGCGCTGTTTCGACATTGTGCGCTGGCTGCGGCCATGACTCGGTAACTGCTGCCATCGTCCAATCCGTATACGAATTGAATATCGAACCTCATATGCTGGCGAAGATGAGTGGTATTGGTTGTTCGTCGAAGACGCCTGCGTATTTCGCGAGTCAGTCGCATGGTTTCAATTCGGTACACGGACGCATGCCATCGGTCACGACTGGAGCCAATGCGGCGAACAGAACACTGACGTATATCGGCGTGTCCGGGGACGGTGACTCCCTGTCGATTGGTGCGGGTCAGTTCGTACATGCTATTCGGCGCAACCTGAACATGTGCTACATCATCGAAAACAATGGTGTATACGGGCTGACGAAGGGGCAATTCTCAGCAACGGCGGACATTGGGAGCAAACCAAAAAAGGGCTTGCCCAATCAACAGGAGCCCATCGATCCGATCAGTATGGCGTTGAGTTTGGGCGCTACGTACATAGCCAGAAGTTTTTCGGGCGACAAGGAACAGCTCGTGCCCCTCATTCAGGGCGCCCTGATGCACAAGGGTTTTGCGCTTGTGGATGTGATTAGCCCCTGTGTGACATTTAACGATCATGAGGGTTCGACAAAAAGCTATGCACATACGAGGAAGCATTATCACAATGTCGTCAATGCCGACTTCATTGCGCCGGCAGAAGAGATAAAGACCGCCTATGACGAAGGATCGGCGATGTCCGTCGAGTTACACGGCGGCAGCAAGATCGTCCTGCGCAAGGTCGATAAGGACTATGACCCGACCAGTCGCGCCTCGTCCTTTAAGTACCTGCGC
>CAYTNO010000334.1:0-3125 GCA_964439125.1 uncultured Woeseiaceae bacterium
CGTGATCGTGGGTGCCAGAATCAGCATCGCTAACAAAGCAGCGCGTTCAAGAGTTTTGTCGATGTACAGAAACTCGTGCCTCGCGTGAGCACCGTCTCCGACCGGCCCAAGTCCGTCGAGCGTTGCTGTGTATTGGCTTGTCGTGTTGCCATCGGACCCACCGCCGGCCATGGCTTGATGCAGCTCAAGCCCGAGTTCCGCGCCAATACTTTCTGCCTGCAGCCACAGGGCTTGATTAGCCGGCGTGGCTTCCATGGATGGTCTTCCAATACCGCCTTCGATTCTCAGGCGGACGCCCTCTACCTCAGGCTCAATGGCAAAAATACGTTCCTCGATCTGCCTGCCGTCTTCGATAGTCGGAACGCGAACGTCAACAACAGCGGTGCTATGCGGCGCAACGACGTTCGCTTGAATACCACCGTCCACGGTACCGACGTTAACCGTTATGCCCTTGTCCACGTCATTCATCGCAAAGAACTTTTGTATGACGTGTGATAGCTCGAGTATGGCGCTCGCGCCTGATTCAGGGTCGAGACCGGCATGGGCGGCCTTACCAAACACGGTCACCGTGAACTTACCGATACCTTTGCGCTCCGTTTTGATTTTTCCGTCCTCACCCATGGCTGGCTCCAGGATGAAAGCGCGATCCGCATGGCGTGCCAGCCAGCGGATATATCGTGTAGACGTGCGACTGCCGATCTCTTCATCTGCGTTGACGAATATGAGAGGGGTATTCGGGACTTTGAGCTTGAGGTGCTGAATAGTCTTCAACGCGAGGGCGATTTGTACGAGGCCGCCTTTCATGTCGAAAACACCGGGCCCGCGAATGATGTTGCCATCCACGCTGAACGGCCGCTCTGCCAATGTTCCCACCGGCCAGACGGTGTCGAGGTGCCCAACCAATAATTGTGTACTGCCGTGCCTGTCCCTGTTCTCAGCTCGTGCGTATATGTGGCGCGGTCCACCCGGCGGGCCAACCTCGCGCACGTACAGCCCCAGCTCTTTGAGGGCACCGATGAATGCGTGGCGTGTCGGCCCGTGGCTCGAAGGGTGCGCAGAAGGCGATTCTGCCTCGACCAGGTGTTTGAGTAAGTCGATCAGATAGCCGTCCTGTCCCCGGACGTACTCAAGAACGCGATCCGCCAGCACCTTGCCCATGACGCTTACTTTTTCATATCAGCGGGGAAAGGAAAGGCGTTCGACCTGTCGATCGCCGCAAACCGCCCGGGTGCCAGGTAGGCAAATAAGGGTGAGCTGTGGATGAGCTCCTGATCGTCAATTTCATCTGCACGCAGCACCTCGCGATCTGCATAGGCAGCGATAATTTCGCCTGTGATCAGGCAATTCGAGCCGAAGCCATCAATAGTCTTGAAGTGTCTGCACTCGAAGTACAAATACGCTTCCTCGATAAATTGTCCCTCGATCTTTTTCGCTGGAAACGTCGCGAAACAGTCGAGGATTGGCTTGTCACCGACCTCGCGCCGGGGCGATGCGGCCAGGCACGAGTACAGAACCTGGGATGGCTTCGGGTAGCTGACCGTGAATTCGCCATTGCGTTGAATATTGCTGCAGGTGGAGTGCGATGGTGTACAGACAAAGCCGAAATAGTTCTGCCAGCCCATCGGCGTAACCATGTGCTTGGGCGCAAGATCGAGAGCGCCATCCGCATCTGTAGTGCCTACGAGTACCAATGGGGCGACGGTGAAAAAACGGTCCCAGATTGGCGTGCTGGTGTCGATCTCGATGAGATGACTGCCGCCGGAGTGGTTGGACACAGTAGCACCTCTATTTCCTAGCTCACTTCCCAAGCTACGCCAACAGATTTAGACTGAGAATAGGTAATTGCCGAGTAAAAGTTTTCCAAGGATGCGCCAAGACACCCGAACTATTGCCGAGCTGATCTCCAGCCAGAAGCAGGGCTACTCGCTCGACCAGCGCTTCTATACCGACCCGGCCATTTTCGAGCTCGAGCTCGAGCGGATAATTACCCGCAACTGGATTCTTGCGGGCCATCAATCCGAGCTGCCCGAGCCTGGTGATTTCAAGGTGCTGAACGTCGCGAACGAGTCCGCGATCATCGTTCGAGGTAGTGACGGAATCCTCAAGGGTTTTGCCAACGTGTGTCGCCATCGTGGCTCGCTGGTTTGTCTCGAGACCAAAGGCAGCACTCGTAAATTCATGTGTCCCTACCATGGCTGGATGTACGACATCGATGGCAAGCTGACGGCAGCGCGCAATATGCCGGACGACTTCGATAAGTCTGAGTACGGCCTCAAGGCCGTCTCGGTCGACACGGTTCATGGCCTGATGTTTGTGTGCTTCACCGACAAGCCGCCGTCTCTGGATGGGGCCAAAAAAGACCTGGCGGAGCCTATGGCTGCTTTCGACTTTGAAAGCCTCAAAGTGGCGGCACACAAGTCGTACGATATTCCGGCGAACTGGAAACTCTCGATCGAGAATTATCAGGAGTGCTACCACTGCGCCACAGCACATCCGGAATACGCTCGCATGCACACACTGATGCTGGATGGTGAAAAACGCGAGCGTGTGCAAGGCGAGATGCTCAGCAAGATGAAGTCCTGTGGATTGCCGGACCTCTGCGTGGATTACCTCGACACGAAAGCCCGGCCAGGCGAGATCGGTTATGGCTATAGCCGAACGGCCTTGTTCGACGGATATGTGACTGGCAGCGAAGACGGCAAGGCGCTCGCGCCATTGTTGGGTGGTCTCAGCGACTACGATGGCGGCGCCTCAGACTTCTCTTTTGGGGCATTTTCGTTTCTGCTCGCGTACAGCGATCACGTGGTTGCTTATGTCTTTACACCTACGGACATGGATAATTCCAGATGCGATATCTACTGGCTGGTTCGCAATGATGCCGAGGCGGGCAAAGACTATGATGTCGACAGGCTGACCTGGCTCTGGGACGTTACAACGCAGGCCGACAAGAGCATTATCGTTAACAACTCGAAGGGCGTGCATTCACGCTACTACGAGCCCGGGCCATTTTCCGGCATGGAACGCGCCGAGAAGATTTATATAGACTGGATATTGCAGGAGCTCCAAAGGGATTAATGCGGCATGAGAACGTATGACGCCATAATCGTTGGCGCGGGTCACAATGG
>CAYTNO010000335.1:0-3122 GCA_964439125.1 uncultured Woeseiaceae bacterium
ACTGGCGGCAATACGCGATGTTGAAATCGCCTATGACGGTTCATCGTTGTTGTTCGCGATGCGTTTTCCGTTCGATCCGGATCTCGACGAAGAGGATTTACCGACCTGGAACCTTTGGGAATACACCTTTGAGACGGACGAGCTTAGGCGCATTATTCCCAACCCGCTGACGGCCGAAATCGGCCACGACATCATGCCGAAGTATCTGCCGGATGGCCGCATCATTTTCGCTTCGACGCGGCAGTATCGCTCACAAGCCGTGTTGCTTGATGAAGATAAGCAGAACAAGGACGCATTCGTTGCGGTCGACGAAGACCAGAATGAGTTCGCATTCAATTTGCACTTGATCAGGGCGGACGGTACCGGAATCGACCAGATCTCTTTCAATCAAAGCCATGATCTCGACCCGTCCGTGCTGGCCAATGGGCAGATCGTGTTCAGCCGTTGGGATCACGCTCCAGCTAACAATTCGGTCAACCTCTATCGCATGAACCCGGACGGTTCTGGCCTGGAGCTTTATTACGGGCGACACAGCCATGATACGGGCAGCAACGGGGATACCATCCAGTTCATGCAGCCGCGCGAGCTCGAAGATGGTCGTCTGATGACGTTGATTCGACCTTTTACCAACACTGAAGGCGGTGGCGAGCTGATCGCGATCGATGTGCAACAATATCTCGAGAACACCCAACCTACGGCAGCAAATATCGGCATTCTGGCGGGCCCCGCTCAGGAAGACGCGACGATTAATGAGGTATCGACCGTTGCCGGTGCGCCGTCGGAAGGCGGCCGTTACAGCTCTGTTTACCCAATTCTCGATGGCTCCGGTCGTCTGCTCGTAAGCTGGAGCCAGTGTCGCTTGCTGGAGATTCTCATCGATGATGGTGATCCGCTGACGGACGATTTCAATATAGTGCCTTGCACCGACGCTCGACTCGCGAATCTTTTCGTGCAGCCCGATCCGGACAACCCGGTCGCTCCGGCGCCCGGGACATTTGTCGTGTCACCGCCGTTGTATGGAATCTGGATGTACGATCCGCGTGACGACACGCAATTGCCGATTGTCGCAGGCGAGGAAGGCTTTATTTTTACCGAAGTAGTCGCCGCGGATCCCAAAGTTGCACCGTCTTTCATACTCGATGGGTCAAACGATTTTGCCCTGGATGCGACGCTGGCCGACGCTGGCGAGGCTGTTTTGAATATTCGTAGTGTTTACGATTTCGACGGTGCGGCGATTTTCGATATTGAAGCGATGGCAGATCCCACACAGACGCCTGCTGCGCTTCGTCCTGCACGTTTCTTGCGTATCGAGAAAGCGGTGTCTCTTCCTGACGATGATCTCGTTGATCTCGATAACACGGACTTCGGTATCAGCACGCAGCAGGGTATGCGAGAGATCGTAGCAAACATCATGGTAGAGCCTGATGGCTCAGTGGTGACCAAGGTTCCTGCAGATGTTGCGCTGGCGATCAGTGTGCTTGACGAAAATGGCAAACGCATAACGGAACGCCATCAGAACTGGATATCCTTGCGTCCCGGGCAGGAGCTAAAATGCATCGGCTGCCATTCGCCTAATGCAGTGGATCCAGTCACTGGCGAGTCGATTTCGCATGGCCGCTACGACGCGTTTGACTCCGCCTATGCCGGAGCGCCAATCGGCCAACTTCGGTTCCCGGGAACCCTCCTCACCTGGCTCATTGAGGAGCCAGGTGAAACGATGGCCGAGCTGCGTGCGCGCATTACCTGCAGAGATGATGGTTGTTCATCGATCGAACCGTCGATGGATGTGCTCTATCAGGACGTCTGGACCGAAGATCCGGTGCTTGCAGCGGCTAACTTTGACATTGATTACTCATACGGCGATTTGGAGACAACATCACCGACGAGCATCTCATGCGAACAGGGATGGCAGGCGCGTTGCCGCAGTGTCATCAACTACCCGACCACGATCCACCCATTGTGGAATTTGCCGCGGCCACAATTCGACGCCGCGGGTAATCCTGTTCCGGATGGTAACGGTGGGCAGCTCGACATGCGATGCACGCTGTGTCACACGCAAATTGATCCGGCGGACGGAGTGACGGTAATTGTGCCTGCGGGTGAGCTCGAGCTGACTGACCAGCTGTCGAATGATGAACCAGATCACCTGCATGCCTATCGCGAACTGTTAGTTACTGATAACCTTCAAGAAGTGGTCGGTACTCAGCTGGTCGACAGGACTCAACCAGACGTCGATGCAGACGGAAATCCGATCACTGTTCCGATTCCAAACCCGAATGGATCGCCGGCCAGTATTGGCGGTTCGAGGGGATCGGATAGATTCTTCGGTCGTTTTGAAGATCCTGCAAACAACGTAACGGTTGATCACTACAATATTTTGTCTGGCGCGGAGAGACGCTTAATTGCGGAATGGTTGGATGTTGGAGCCCAGTACTACAACAATCCCTTTGACGTCCCGCCATAGCGCGGTCTCGTGGTGTGCTTGCCTCGTAGCTCTCGCGCTACTGGCAATCGTTCCCGGACATGCGCAGGCTGCCGACGAATCCCTTCGCACAGTGGCGGTGGCTGATCCGTACCTCGAGTTGCACACGGGTCCCGGTCGCGGCTATCCGATATTTCATGTTATTGATCGTGGCGAGTCTGTCGAAATCACTATGCAGCGAACCGACTGGTACCAGGTTCGAGCAGAAAACGGTGTCGAGGGCTGGGTCGATCGGGCACAAATGGAACTCACGCTGCAGCCGGACGGTCAGGAGGTCGATTTTGAACAGGCCGATCTGGACGACTTCACCAATGCCAAATGGGAAGTCGGAATTTTGGCCGGTGACTTTGGTGGCGCTAACGTCATTTCAGTCTATACCGGCTACTCGCTCAACCCGCATGTCTCCGTAGAGGTATGGGGTTCACAGATTTTGGGTAATTTCTCGAACGGCTGGATGGGCAGTGTTAACGTCGTTCATGAAACTTGGCCGGATTGGCGAGTTTCACCGTTTTTCACACTGGGCGCCGGAGTCATACATACGTCGCCCAAGTCGACGATCATCCAGGGAGAGGATCGCAACGACCAGATTGGTCATGTCGGCGCAGGCGTTCGCGTTTATGCGTCACGGCGATTTTCGCTT
>CAYTNO010000336.1:0-3121 GCA_964439125.1 uncultured Woeseiaceae bacterium
TAGAATTAGGCTAACGAGGATTTCTCGAATGGCATACTCATTCACTGAGAAAAAGCGAATCCGCAAGAACTTTGGCAAGCGTCCGACAATTTTGGACGTGCCTTACCTATTGTCAATCCAGGTGGCATCGTATGCCAAGTTCCTGCAGACGGATAAAGCGATCGAAGAGCGTGTTGACAGAGGTCTGCATGCGGCGTTCAAGTCCGTATTTCCAATTGTCAGCTATTCAGGCAATGCGGCGCTCGAATATGTGAGCTACCGGCTTGGTGAGCCAGTATTTGACGTCAAAGAATGTCAGATGCGAGGTCTGACTTATGCCGCGCCGATTCGCGTCAAGGTTCGCCTGGTCATTTATGACAAGGAAGCCAGTGGCACGCCGAAACCCGTCAAGGATATTCGCGAGCAGGAAGTCTATCTCGGTGAAATGCCTCTGATGACCGATCACGGAACCTTCGTTATCAACGGAACTGAGCGAGTCATCGTGTCCCAGTTACATCGCTCGCCCGGTGTGTTCTTCGACCACGATAAAGGCAAGACCCACAGCTCGGGCAAATTGCTTTTCTCAGCACGAATCATTCCGTACCGTGGTTCCTGGCTCGATTTCGAGTTCGACCCGAAGGATGCCGTGTTCGCGCGCATTGACCGTCGCCGCAAATTGCCGGTAACGATCATTCTTCGTGCCCTGGACATGAACAACGAAGAAATGCTTGAGCTTTTCTTTGATACCAACGAATTCTATCTCTCCGAAAAAGAGATCCGGATGGCTCTCGTTCCGGAGCGTCTGCGTGGCGATACCGCGACTTTCGATATCAAGCTTGGTCGCAAGCTGATTGTCGAAGAAGGCCGGCGCATTACTGCGAAGCACGTTCGCGACATGGAAAAATCTACTGTCGACAAGATGATCGTGCCGAGCGAGTACCTCGAGGGCAAAATCCTGGCGCATGACATTATCGACACGGAAACGGGCGAACTGCTCGCCGCCGCTAACGCCGAGCTGACGCCTGAACTCGTTGAAGCGCTTATTGCCGCTGGCATCGAAAGCATCCGCACGCTGTTTGTAAACGATCTTGATCGCGGTCCGTTCATCTCAAATACATTGAACATCGATCCGTCGACGACCCGCCTTGAGGCGCTTGTCGAAATCTATCGCATGATGCGCCCGGGTGAGCCACCCACAAAAGAAGCGGCTGAGAACCTGTTCCAGAACCTGTTCTTCAACCCGGATCGCTATGACCTTTCCGGTGTCGGCCGCATGAAGTTCAATCGCCGCGTTGGCCGGGACACATCGGAAGGCGGCGGCGTACTTGACAGGGATGACATCCTTGCCGTGCTGTCGACACTGATAGATATCCGCAACGGCTATGGCACGGTCGACGACATTGACCACCTCGGTAACCGTCGTGTTCGTAGTGTCGGCGAAATGGCTGAAAACGCGTTCCGCGTTGGCCTCGTTCGTGTTGAACGCGCAGTTAAAGAGCGCCTGACGCAGGCCGAGACTGAAGGCCTGATGCCGCAAGAAATGATCAATGCGAAGCCAGTTGCCGCTGCCGTCAAGGAGTTCTTCGGCTCGAGCCAGCTTTCCCAGTTCATGGATCAGAACAACCCGCTATCGGAAGTGACCCATAAGCGCCGTGTTTCGGCACTTGGGCCTGGCGGCCTGACACGAGAGCGTGCCGGTTTTGAGGTTCGTGACGTACATCCGACGCACTACGGTCGTGTGTGCCCGATTGAGACTCCTGAAGGACCGAACATCGGTCTGATCAACTCCCTCGCTGTGTATGCGCGTACCAACGAATACGGATTCCTCGAGACACCGTATCGAAAAGTAAACAACGGCAAGGCGACGTCAGACATTGAGTACCTTTCTGCAATCGAAGAAAGCCAGTACATCATTGCGCAGGCGAACGCGGACCTGGATAAGAACAACAAGTTCATAGAAGAGCTTGTCGCTGTTCGGCACAAAAACGAATTTACGTTGTCGGCTCCGGCAGACGTCAATTACATGGACGTTTCGCCGCGCCAGATCGTGTCGGTTGCTGCTTCGCTGATTCCATTCCTTGAGCACGATGATGCCAACCGCGCACTCATGGGCTCGAACATGCAGCGCCAGGCTGTACCGACGTTGCGTGCAGAAGCGCCCCTTGTCGGTACCGGCATGGAGCGAGCTGTAGCCGTCGATTCCGGTGTCACCGTTGTCTCTCGCCGAGGCGGCACGGTCGACTCGGTTGACGCATCGCGTATTGTTGTTCGGGTAAATGATGACGAAACCAGTGCTACCGAAGCCGGTGTCGACATTTACAATCTGACGAAATACACGCGTTCAAACCAGAACACCTGCATCAACCAGAAGCCGCTTGTGAGAGCGGGCGATACGATTTCTGGGGGAGATGTGCTGGCAGACGGCCCATCGACGGATATGGGCGAGCTCGCACTTGGCCAGAACCTGCTCGTGGCGTTCATGCCGTGGAACGGTTACAACTTTGAGGATTCCATCCTTATCTCAGAGCGGGTCGTCAAAGAAGATCGTTTTACGACGATTCATATCGAGGAACTGCAGTGTGTCGCTCGCGACACGAAGCTTGGGTCTGAAGACATTACGTCTGACATCCCGAACGTCGGTGACGCTGCACTCGCGAAACTTGATGAATCCGGTATTGCGTTCATCGGTGCCGAGGTCAAGGCAGGCGATATTCTCGTCGGCAAGGTAACGCCGAAAGGTGAAACGCAGCTAACGCCGGAGGAAAAACTCCTCCGTGCAATTTTTGGCGAGAAAGCCTCCGACGTGAAGGACACGTCGCTGCGCGTACCGCCAGGCATGGACGGCACGGTTATCGATGTTCGCGTATTTACGCGTGACGGCGTCGAAAAAGACCTGCGCGCTCTGTCGATCGAAAAATCAGAGCTCGAGAGCGTCCGCAAGGATCTCGACGATACGCTGCGTATTCTCGAAGAGGATATTTACGAGCGTGTTGAGCGCATGCTGACCAACAAGATGGCTCAGGGTGGGCCGAACAAGCTCAAATCAGGCTCGAAAATCACCAAGGCATACCTGGATGAAGTGCAGCGCGAACAATGGTTCGAAATTCGTTTGAAGAACGATGATGCCAATGAGCAATTGCAA
>CAYTNO010000337.1:0-3095 GCA_964439125.1 uncultured Woeseiaceae bacterium
TTTTTTGAATGCCGCAAGCTTGCCCTTTCGATCGCGCTCTATGCCGTGCTCGATGGCACACAACCAGTTCGACCGAAGCGCGGTCTTTTGCGGTTTAAAGCTCCTGCCGTGGACAAAAAGAATCGTCTTTCCCATCGTCTTGGCTCCATTTTTCAAACAGCGCGTACAAAGAGTATATTGGAACTGACCGCTCCTGGATCGGTCAAATTACCCGGCAGTGTAGATGCAATTCGCCCTGAGCTGTTTACAATGGAAGAATGAATGATCGCAGCAACGGAGTACCAATACTATTGTGGCCGTTCTATGCAGTCTGGCGGCTCCTTACGTTTGTCGTCGAACTCATTGGCCGATTGTTGTGCGCGGTGTTGGGCATCGGCTTGATGATTGCGGGCGTAGCGATAACGCTGAGTATTATTGGAGCCCCCGTGGGCATTCCACTGGCTTCTGTCGGCTTTCTGCTATTAGTCCGCTCTATTTTCTGACCTGCCAAAGTCTTTTCCGGAACCAGTCTTGAATCTGACACGTTTATCTTTATCCAACCCGGTCGCGGTAGTCGCTGCAATTCTGCTGGTGTTGATGCTGGGCACCATTGCGATGCTAAGCCTTCCCATCCAGATGATTCCCGATGTGCAGCAGCCTTTTATTCAGATCGGTACCGGCTGGCGGTCTGCCGCGCCCGAGGAAGTTGAGTCCGAGATCATTGAACGGCAGGAAGATGCGCTGCGCGGCATACCCGGCCTCGAAAAGATGGAATCATCAGCGAGTCGGGGCTACGGCAACATCAATCTGATGTTCTCAATTGACACCGAATTGCAGCGCGCCCTCATCGAAGTAATCAATCGGCTCAACCAGGTACCTCGCTACCCGAACGACGTCACTGAGCCCAGAATTTACGCCGGGCAAGACAGCTTCGGCGCACAGATCGCATGGTTCGCTCTAACCCGAGTGCCCGGGAATGAAAGACCCATGGCAAGCTACGAGGACTTCGTTCGGGAGGTCGTGCGGGCGCGCATCGAACGTGTGCCCGGCGTATCCAGATCCAATGCCTACGGTGGCCGTGCCAACGAGGTGAGAATCACATTCGACCCATACCAGGCAGCAGCACTCGGAATTGACATACCAACTCTCGCTGGCCTGACCGGCAACAATTACGACGCATCAGGTGGTTCCGCGGAAGTTGGCAGGCGCCAGTACACACTGCGCTATGCCGGCAAGTACGAGTTGCAGGAATTTGGCGACATGGTGCTCGACTGGCGCGGCGGCAACCCCGTGCGGTTGCGGGACATTGCGACGATCGAAGTCAAGATGCGCGATTCGGATGGCTTCATGATCCAGGACGGCGAGGATGCTATTGCGTTCGACACGCAGGTTGAACAGGGCGTGAACGTCCTCGAGGTAATGAGAAACCTGAAGGTCGCCATCAAGGAACTGGAGGATGGGCCGCTCAAACGCGCAGGCTTGCAAGTTAACCAAGTGTATGACGAGTCAACCTACATTGAAGACTCGATTGCGATGCTCAGAACCAACCTGCTGATCGGTATCGGCCTCGCGATATTTGTCCTGTGGTGGTTCTTGCGACGGTTTCGGGCGACTTTCATGGTCGCGGTTGCCATTCCTGTCTCATTGTTTACTGCCTTCACCGTCATGCAGATGACTGGCCGAACACTAAACATGATTTCGCTGGCCGGCCTGGCCTTCGCCACCGGGATGGTGCTTGATGCAGCAATTGTCGTCCTCGAAAACATCGTTCGGCTCAGAGAAAAGGGTATGTCCGCGGACGAAGCAGCGAGCGTAGGCAGCAACCAGGTCTCCGGAGCGCTTCTGGCATCAACGGCGACGACCATCGTAATTTTCCTGCCCATCATGTTTATCAAAGATGTTTCCGGGCAATTGTTCGCGGACCTCGCACTCGTCATCTCAGTGGCGGTCAGCGCCGCACTGATTATTGCGCTAACTATCATTCCGACGGCGGCATCCAAATGGCTTGAGGGCATTAAGCTGGAAGACCTGCACGTAGATTGGTGGGAACGAATCACGCGCAACATCATGCGGCTTACTGACGGCCGTCGCATGCGACGACTTCTGATCGCCGGCTTTTTCACAAGCGCCACAGTATTGACGTGGCTACTCCTTCCGCCGGCCGACTATCTGCCCGAAGGCAAGCAAGGCTGGGTATTTGCGTTTATCGTGCAACCACCCGGCCAAAGCCCGACGGCAGCTCGGGAAGAGTTTGCCAATCCAGTTATCGAACGCCTCCGGCCGTATCTCGAAGAAGACGCAGAGATTGCAGTCGACAATTATTTCATGGGAGCATTCGGCTCGTTTGCGTTCGCAGGTGCCGGCATGGTCAATGTGGATGATGCCGATCCGTTTGTGGACAAACTGAACTCAGAAATTCTCTCAGGATTTCCGGACACCATGGCGTTCGCCAGTCAGTGGGGAATTTTCGATCGGCTCGGCGGTGGTAGTAACATCGAGCTGAATATTCAAAGCCGCGATATGGACGCGATGCTTTCTGCCGCAAGCCTTGGCATGGGTCTGATTGGCCAGCACCTGCCCGGTGCACAGGCTCGGCCGATTCCCGGTGTCGATTACGCCGAACCAGAACTGCGTCTTATCCCGGATGAGCGACTCATCACCGAAGCGGGTTGGACGCGCCGTCAAATGTCGACCGTCACGCGAGCACTCGGTGATGGCGTTTATGTCGGCGACTATTTTGACGGCGACCGCAGCCTCGACGTCGTGTTGCGCGCCCCCGAATGGACCAGCCCTGAGCAGTTGGCCGCAACGCCGCTAAGTACGCCCCTGGGCGGCATCCAGTCGGTCGGCCAACTGGTGCGCATGGAACGTACGGCCGGACCAACCGAGATACGCCGCGTCGATCGCCGCCGTGCCGTGACGTTGGCAATAACACCACCAGATGGCCTCTCCCTTGAAGAGACAATTTCCATCCTGCGAACCAAAGTCGAGCCAGAACTCCTGAAAGCGCTGCCTGATGACGGCGAAATCAGCTACTACGGCAGCGCAGACGATCTCAACATCGCGCTCGGCAACATGTCACGCAGCTTCATGCTCGCTATCGCTGTGTTGTACCT
>CAYTNO010000338.1:0-3095 GCA_964439125.1 uncultured Woeseiaceae bacterium
TTTGAGCTTCTCGTAAAGAATGCGCTCGTGGGCTGCGTGCATGTCGACAATAACCAACCCATCGCTGTTTTCTGACAGAACGTAGACACCCGCGATCTGCGCCATTGCGAAACCCAACGGCGGGACTTGCGCTTGCCCGGTCTCCGGATCAATCGCCGCAACCGAGGCTGCACCGGACAAAGCGCGATACGCGGCTAACGATTCGCGTACCGCCCCACTGCCGGGCTGGTACGAGCCAGTGAGTGGCATTGCGCCCTGACTGTAGGGGCTGGTGACACTCGGTGGCGCAGATACTACGGAATGGCCTCCCGGCTTCGTATCTTGCAAAGCAACTTCGACAGCCTGCGACACCACACCGTGCACGCGACGCCCGTCGCGAAACCGCACTTCGTGCTTGGCGGGGTGCGCATTCGCATCGACCCCTTTAGGATCCATCGTAAGGCTCAACACATAAGCCGGATATCGGCCATGAAACAGAACATCGCGATACGCATGTCGGGCGGCATGAGACAGGGTCTTGTCAGAAATGCTGCGCCCATTGACGAACCAGTACTGCATGTCAGGCTGGCTGCGATTGAACGTCGGCTGCCCAACCCACCCGGATAGAGCAATGCCTTCCGTTGCATGCTCGAGATAAATAGCCTGGTCGGCGAAAGCTTCGCCACAAATTTTCGAAATCCGGGTCAGGCGCTCAGCTTCCGATGTCGCTGCGGCGAGCTGCAATACAGTGCGCCGATTGTGCGTCAACGTGAACGCAACATCTGGCCGCGACAAAGCAAGCCGTCGAATCCATTTTTCGATATGACCGAACTCTGTGCGCTCGGTGCGCAAAAAGCGGCGACGCGCCGGTGTATTGAAGAACAAATCGTGCACTTCGATACTGGTACCGTTGGGATGAGCCGCCGGCCCCGGATCGCTGACCTTCCCATTGTCGACATCGACCTGCCACGCAGACTCGTCGTCGCTGACTTTTGAGCACAGCGTAAGCCGGGCAACAGAAGCAATGCTCGGAAGCGCCTCACCCCGAAAACCAAGCGACACGACCGCCTCGAGATCATCCAGGCTGGAGATCTTGCTTGTGGCATGCCGTGACAACGCCAGGCTGATCTCGTCTTTGCGGATACCGGCACCGTTATCCCGAATACGAATGAGTTTCTGCCCACCAGCAACGATATCGACATGCACGCTACTGGCACCCGCGTCGAGACTGTTCTCGACCAGTTCTTTCACCACGGACGCGGGTCGCTCAACGACTTCGCCGGCTGCGATCTGGTTAATCAGATGATCGGGTAATTGCTGAATCGGCATACGTTGATACGGGCTGCACCGGGGCGGCCTGCCATTTTTTCAAAACGGCGACGAAAAGTCTTGTCTGGTTTTAAAGCTAGCTGCCGGAGTAGACCGGGATTGAGAGCGTTTGGCCAATGCGTATATTGTTGCCGCTCATCCGATTCGCCGAACGAATTGCTGCGGTACTTACGTTATAGCGCTCTGCAATCTCGGATAATGTGTCGCCACGCGCAATAACATGCCGAACCTGACGATCAGGTGCACGCCGAGAGTTCATCGCAATTCGCGTGTCCGTTGGAGGATTCCTGTAGAAATAGGTTCGAATTCCGGACCATATTGAACCGGCCAGCTTTGACTGATGGCGCGGATCGCGCAACTTCTTCTCTTCGGCAGGATTCGAGATGTAAGCCGTTTCGACGAGTATCGATGGCATATCGGGAGACTTCAGCACAAGCAGTCCCGCTTGCTGAACATTCCTGCGACGAACCCTGACGGTTCCGGCAAGCTCACGAATTACCCTGGCGCCGACCTCCAGGCTCGCACTCAAGGCAGCGCTTTGTGACAAGTCGAGCAAGACCTCGGCAAGGACTTCGTCTTTGTCTTCGAGAGAAACGCCGCCCACACTTACAGCCGCATTTTCGCGTTCAGCCAGGAGACGTGCTTCCTCATCGCTCGCACCCTTCGTAGACAAGGCGTAAACCGTTGCGCCGTGCGCACGCCTGTCATCCACGGCATCAGCATGGATGGAGACGAACAGGTCGGCTTTGTTGCGCCTCGCAATGGCCATGCGTTCGCGATGATCGACATAAATGTCGCTGTTGCGAATCAAAACAGCTTTCATGCCTTGCTCGGCGTTGATGCGGGCAGCGAGCTTACGGGATATCGCCAACGCGACGTCCTTTTCACGCGTCCTCGCCTTGCCGACCGCACCCGGATCGTGACCACCGTGGCCTGGATCTATAGCCACAACGATGTCGCGCCCTGGTGTGTATTTCTCGGACGCCCGCTTGACGGTCTGCAAATTGCCGGCACGCTGCAGGTCGATAACGAGCCTGTCGCCATACTGGCTGTTCGGCCCCGCCGTGAAGCTGCGCGAACGGACATTCTCGTTGAGATCCAGCACGACTCGTAATTGCCCGTTGGAGCGGATACCGCTGCGGATCGATCGGACGGAGCCAACGCCGGTGGGCAAATTTGTCAGCGCCTTGGCCAATTGCCCGTCCTTGAGATCGACGACCAGCCGATCGGGACTTCTAAGGGTAAAGATGCTGTGTTCCGCAGAGCGGCTTAAATCAAGCACAACCCGCGTCTTGCCGCTTTCAGCCCAAATGCGAATATTTTCAACCGTCGTCGCAGACTGTGCTGCGATGGCAGGCAGCAAAAGGCATGCGGTCAATATCAGGCGTCGGCAGTGCATCGCAGGTGGTCAAACTCACATCGCGGGATTATGTCGGGTGAGTATACCGCCGCAAGTGAAAAATCCAAGAATTTTTTCTTCAAAATTATGAAGATATCGAACTTAGTTAATCCTTGTGATGACCCGAAATGGTCGTCGCGAGCTTCTCTTCGACGACCTCGCCGCGCTTGTTCAGTCCCTTGAACTCCGCATCGCGGCCGGATTCATCGTAACTGAGGCTCAGGTGCAGGTCTGCCGCACTTGCCAGGCCGGGCGCCCGATCGGGCCACTCCACCAGGCGAAGGCCGTCTTCCAACTCACTCCAGCCGAGGTAGCGCAGCTCCTCTTCACTGGCTATCCTATATAAATCAACATGATAGACTCTTCTACCAGCAAGCTGATAGGGCTC
>CAYTNO010000339.1:0-3089 GCA_964439125.1 uncultured Woeseiaceae bacterium
CATATCTTCGATGCTCGCAACAACACCAGTATCCTGTGTGAAGAACTCGGCACGATACCCGCCGATCGATGCCCGGTGGATATTTGGCGCGATCAGGTTGAGTACTTCGAATACACCATTGGCGGCTGTAGGCATCTCGTTTTCAATGACAAGTCGTTCGAATTCCACATTGAGCGTGCCGCTTAGGCCGCGAATTCCGACTAGCTGCCCGAAAGGCTGTAACGACATCGAGCCGCGCAAGTCGCTCGCGGTCACGGCGCCACTCAGATTCAGGCTGACCTCGCCATCGATGAAACCGGAAGCCGGGCTTGCCTCAATTTTATAGCGCAATTGGCCGACAAAAAGTGACAGAGGTTTGATTCGCCAATGTAAATCTTGCAGGTAGAGGCCGCCTGATTTCATCTGCCTCGCTTGTCCATTCCAAACAGAGCCGCTGATTCCAGCCACGTTAAATGTCGGTGCTGGAAACCACTGGTATGCGACACGTGCCGGGAAGAGAGACACCAGGCCTACCAGGAGTGTAATGCAACCTATAACGATGAGACGCGCACGAAACTTCATCAAAGTATGCGCTCGAGCGTCAACGTTGCATTGATGCGGCCAACATCCGACTGACTGTTAGCCGAAAAGCTACCTGACGATACATCCATTGCGTACTGGCGACTCAGGTCGCCGAGCCACAAAACAAGGTCGTCAAAGGCCACATTCTCAAACTCAACACGTATGCCATTGCTGGTTGTTGGCTGGCTGCGTTTGAGCGACCGATCCAGACCGCGCGCTCGCAGCGTCTGGTCGACGATGACGACCGGCGTCTGCTGCGTGTTTACGCGTTGATTCGCTGTGGCGGCGCCGCTTGGGGCCTGGATGCCCTGCAAAGGACGCAATTCGGCCAGCGAGCGCTGCCAGGTTGCCACGCTTGTCGCCAGCGACTTGTGGCTCTTGTCGATTGGTGCCCAGATGAAGGCATAAGTAATCGCAATGAATACGACCACTACACCGCCCGTTACAAAAATCTTCTCTCTCTTGTCCAGATCGTAGAACCAGTCCTTCATACGCCGGCCTCCCGAATCTGGATACGGCTGTTAATCTTGTCGCCGACCTGATCTGTCGATTGGATGGCGGCGCTGAAGCGTCCGGAACTACTCACTGCTTTTTGAATTTTGTCCAATGTGGCTACGTCGGGTGCCGTCAGACGGACATCGATAACGCCAGCGCGATAGCTGATCGCCTCTATTTTCGCCGTTTGGTTCTGTTGTACTGCCTGACCCAGTTGCAACAAGGACGGTAGCAGAACCTGTAATGCGGTAGGCGCCCCCAATCCACGGCGTACTGAATTGACAGTGGCTACGGGGTCAACGACCTCGCGCTGGTCGTTAGGTCTGATGCTTTGGTAAACCTGCGCAAACTGGGCTTTCAGCGCTACTTCTTCCTGTGTGAGTCGATAGTAGTCGGCGACCTTGCCGCCAAATACCAGCACACCGAGGGTCAGGAAAAGAACCGCGGCGTATCGCCACGGTCGAAACAGGGCGCCTATCTCTGTTTTCGCGCCATAACGGCCCTGCAACAGGTTAATGCCATTGCCTGCGGCAACAGTGACGGCCAGGCGCGGCAATACGCCGTCAGGAAGCAGGTTGATATCAACACTCGCCAGCTCGTGCCTGAGCGCATTCCAGTCATGCTGAAAACGTTCCTCATCGTCTTGCGAGCAATAAACAAGCAGATGACCCGGCGCGTGGTCTTCGTTGACCGATTCCCCGAGCGCTCCCGTGACCGCTAACGCATCAGACGGCTTGGCGCCCTGCATGACGAATTCATTGTCAGCGCCATCGTTGAAGATGATCTGGTCTTCGGCCGCCAGCAGGCTCATTGTTCCGGGTATGCGGGCAAGCCCGTAATTCTCAGGCACGATTCTGGATGCCGACAAACCTGCCGCATCGAGTTGTTCAAGCCATTCAGACATTTGTTCGTGCGCTACGACAGCTACCGGCACCTGTCCACTGTCCCGGCGTGTGCCGGCCGCAAAATGCAGATCTTCGATATCGTCGGCCAGCTGTTCTTCAAGCGCAAAGGGCAGAGCCGCGCGCAATCTCGAACCCCCTTTGACGGGAATATTGACGGCTGTCGTCAAAACTGTTGTCGCCGGAACGAGCACAATCACACTGCGATCGGCGACATCACGGGCTGCCGAAGCGAGTGGGCCAGCCACTGGCTGACTGGTGCGCGTACCGTTGCTATCAACGGCTATCCAGCTTGCCGCTTGTTCACGATCGACACCGAGTCGGATGACGAGAAACTCTGCCATAATCAGGTTGTTCCAAGGCTGCGCAGGATCGGAGTGACATCGCCCCGAGGCCCGCGTTCCAGAAGGCTGAAGTAAGTGATGCGAACGGTATCAATCCGCACGACCACCTTCAATTGAAAATAGTTGGTCGTTTCCTCGAGCTGGTTAAGCACTTCCGGCTTAACGATCGAGGAAAACGTGCTTGCGATGTCCGTGAACCCGGATTCAGCGCGCTCAGCAAGCAGGCGTTCTACATCCGAAACTGACATTTCTTCATCCAGAGACTGTAGCACTGCCGCGGTCGCGGTATTGACATTCACGGCCGTTCGGCCGGGAAGGGCGGCTATATGCGGCAACAGGGTATCGAATGTTGCCTTGTCCATACCCTCGAGTGCTGCCAATTCTCTCGCATTGCTCAGGATCTGATTGGCGGTTCGGTATGGCGGGATGAAGCCGGTATAAATCGAATCTTCCGCACCATCCGGAAACTCGGCGTCCTGATTCGCATCGATCCAGTCTGCCGCGATGCCCGCAAATCTCGGGTCAATCTCAAGCGCCAGCAATAGTCGCCGAAACTGCTGCAGAGACGGTTCGTCAATCTCACCATCCTGGCCAATCAGGTTGTTGATGTTGAAACGCCCCTGCAGGTCTTCAACATTAGCGAAAACCTCACCACCGTCAATTGGCAAGCCAGGTAAGTCGCTGGCCCAGATCTCACCAAAGTGGTCGGTTTCCGTATCTTCGAGATCCTGGCGCAAGATGCTCTGCAGCCAGCTCTCGACACCGAGTGCAACCTGTTACGCCTAGT
>CAYTNO010000340.1:0-3059 GCA_964439125.1 uncultured Woeseiaceae bacterium
GATGACGACGGAAAAATCGTTGCGCATGAAGGTACGATCACTGACATTACCGATCGAAAACGCGCTGAGACGCGGGTCTTTGAAGAAAAAGAGCGCGCTCAGATTACGCTTCAATCTATCGGTGATGGCGTCATCACGACCGATGCCGACGGCCTGGTTGATTACATCAATCCTGTCGCGCAGGACCTCACCGGCTGGGACATGCGCACCGCTCGAAATACACCTATCTCCGAGATCATGACGATCATTAACGAACACACGCGTGCCACTGTTGAAAATCCAGTGATGCGTTGCCTCGGCGGTGGCCGTGTGATTACGCTGGAAGAACACTCGATTCTGATCACGAAGAACGGTGATGAGGTGCCTATTCAGGATTCAGCTGCGCCTATTCGGGATCGGGTCGGCAACGTTATCGGGTCAGTAATGGTGTTCCATGACGTCAGCAAGGAAACGCGCCTGTTCCGCCAGCTCAGTTACCAGGCATCGCACGATTCGTTGACGGACCTTATTAACCGCAGCGAGTTCGAAAACAGTCTCGGAAAATCGCTCACTGCTCTCCGCGGCGACACCGAACAGACCCATGCCTTGCTGTATCTTGATCTCGACCAGTTCAAGGTCGTCAATGACACGTTTGGGCATACAGCAGGTGATGCCCTCCTGCGTCAACTGGCTGAGCTGATACACAGCAAGATTCGATCAACGGACGTACTCTCACGTCTTGGTGGCGACGAGTTCGGCATCCTGCTGGAGCACTGCGATGAGCGACGAGCAATAGAAGTCGCAGAGTCGATTCGTGGCGCGATTGAAGGCTACCGGTTCGACTGGCAGAACTCGTTCACGACGATCCGTTGCTCCATCGGAGTGGTGATGGTCACGAGCGAAAACGCGACGGTCGCCGAAGTTATGAGCGCTGCGGACGTCGCATGCTATTCGGCCAAAGACATGGGTCGTAACCAGATTCACTTGTACAAAGACAGCGATGCTTCGATGCGCCACGAAGAGATGAAGTGGGTGTCACGCATCAGCAGCGCGGTCGAAGAAGAGCGCCTGGAACTGTTTTTCCAACCTATTATCGGTATTGGTAAGGAGCACGGCAAGGCACGCGGACACTACGAACTATTGCTGCGGATGCGCGATGAAAATGGCGAAATCGTCAGCCCCAACCAGTTCATTCCCGCAGCTGAGCGCTACAATCTTATGCCAACACTGGATCGCTGGGTGGTGCGTGAATCGTTGTCCAAGCTTGCGGACCGCAGCAGCGATGGCGAAGCACGCTACACGATCGCGGTGAACCTCTCTGGCACTTCATTGAGTGAAGATCGCTTTCTCGAGTTCGTTATTGACGAGCTCAAGAAACACGATTTGCCCAATGGGGCGGTCTGTTTTGAAATTACAGAGACAGCGGCAATATCCAATCTGTCGCGCGTCATACACTTCATGGAGGCACTCAAGAAGCTCGGTTGCCTGTTCTCGCTGGACGATTTCGGTAGTGGGCTGTCGTCGTTTACCTACCTCAAGAATTTGCCTGTCGACTATCTCAAGATTGACGGCCATTTCATCAGCAACGTTGCAGAAGACAAGGTGGATGAGAGCATGGTCAAGGCCATCAGCGAAGTTGGCCATGCGATGGGTATTGAAACGATCGCCGAGCGCGTTGAGACAAAACAGGTGCTTGAGAAGCTCGGTGCACTCGGTATTGAGTACGCACAGGGTTACTACATCGCTCGACCGGCGTCGGTGGAGTCTTTTGAACCCTGGGTCGAAAACCGCTTTTCTCAACTGAGGGCGTGATTTCAGCTTCTACGTATGGCCTGCGGCCGCATATGCGGTACACTCGTGTACAAAGAATTAGACTCCCTCATCTATGTCCGACGGCGCAGACAACAATCCCGAAGCATCCCTGCTTTCTGCGAGCGAGCCATCGCCTTTCTATGTTCTCAATCCGCTCGCGGAGTTGCCAATTCTGCTCGTCTGCGATCATGCAAGTTGTCGCATCCCCAATGCGCTGGGTGACTTGGGGCTGGATCCGTTCGCGCGGCGTTGTCATCTCGCAATCGACATTGGTGCAGGAAAACTAACCGAGCAACTGGCAGCTAGTTTGGGTGTCACGGCTGTTGTTGCGCAGTACTCTCGTTTGGTTGTTGACTGCAACAGGGAACTGATGGATCCGGGCGCATTCCTCGAGTACGGTGATGGCATCCTGGTGACTGGCAACCGCAACCTGACTCAAGCGGACAAAGATGCACGCGCTGATGCCATTTACTGGCCGTATCACGATGCAATCGACAAGCAGGTCCAGCGCCTTCGTGCGCTTGGCCCGCCGCCGGCGTTTATTTCGATTCACAGTTTCACACCGGTGTTAAACGGCATTTCACGCGCCGTTGAGATGGGCGTGCTATGGGACAAGGACGCTAGTCTGTCTGACATTTTTATCGAAGAGTTTCGTGCGGCAGGACTCCCGACCGGGGACAACGTGCCGTACTCTGGCAGGGCGCCGCAAGATTTCACGATCGACCATCATGCAGAAGAAATCGGCCTGCCTCATGTCGGCATCGAGGTTCGGCAAGACCGGATTGACGATATTGCGGGTGTGAACGAAATTGCGACCGTTATGCATGCAATCATTGAATCGATCCCGAAACGAATTGGCTTGCAGCAGGACAAAATTTCGGCATAGACCGGACGTTAACAAGAAGCGAAGAATCAGGGGAGAGGGGATGAAGCATTCCGAGCCAACCTTCACCATTGGTGTAGAAGAAGAGTACCTGTTGGTCGATCAGGAGACGCGTGCTCTGATTGTCGATATGCCCGAGAGCCTGATGCGCGAGTGCGAAGATCGCTGCGGCGCCCAGGTTACGACAGAGCTGTTGCGCTCGCAGATCGAGATCGGCACCAAGGTCTGCAGAAACATGCAGGAAGTGCGTGACGATCTCGTTCACCTGCGCAGTTCGATCAAGGAAGTTGCGAACAGCCATGGTCTGGCGCCAATCGCTTCGTCTACGCATCCCTTTAGTCGCTGGCAGGATCAAAAAGCGACGCGCAAAGAGCGCTACCATCAA
>CAYTNO010000341.1:0-3051 GCA_964439125.1 uncultured Woeseiaceae bacterium
GAAGACAGGCAATGGAAAGATGTGCCGGTGATTGTCCTTTCCGGAAAAGTAACAGAGCGTGATGCCGTGCGAGCGCTGGATATCGGCGCCAATGATTACGTCACGAAGCCCTACAACCCACAGGAACTGAGCGCCCGCATAAGGCGTCTTTTGAATCCCAAGCGGTGAGCCTGACCATGTCCGCACGATGCGCAGACGACAGATTCACGGCGACGGTATTTAGCTTGTTCGTGTTGATCTTATTTGCGGTTGCTTCGGTCGCGGGAGCCAGTCAAGTAATCGGCGACAGTGCGTCGACGCTTTCACCGAACCATCGCTTTCAATCCGCTCGCGCAGCGGCGCAGGCCGGCGAATTCGAGCGGGCGCTTCAGGAATATGAGAGTTTGCTGTTGGAGGACGCGAACAACGTCGACTACCTGTTTGGTTACGGGCAAGTACTTTTTTGGTCGGACGATGTACGACGATCGATTGACGTTCTTGAGAAAGCACGAAAGCTTGCGCCGGACTATGAGGACGTCTGGAAACTTGAGTATCGAGCCCTCAATATCGAAGAGAGCAATCAATCACACGAATCGATCGATGAGTTTCGGCAACTGGCGGTCGAGCGTTTTCCAGACGCCGATTGGTATCTCGAAACCGATGAAACTGTTTCACGCAAATATCGCTGGGAGTTCAGCGCGGGTCGCGAACAGCTGGATAATGGTGCGCCGGATTGGGAGCAGCTCAATTTCTTTATCGGTCGCGAACTGACAGAAAAAGCTCTGCTCACGCTGTCAGCCGGCACATTTAGTCGATTTGGTGAGAGGGATACGCAGTTCGGTACCGGCGCGTCGCTTGATGTGGGCGAAAACTGGATCGTCGTTGGCGGATTCGCCGTCAGCTCCTCGCCGAATTTCCTTCCTGAAACCGCCATTGACCTGGGGGTCAGTAGACGTTTCGAACACGGATGGGTCGGTGGAGCCAGGTGGCGCCGGCGCGACTACGAAACCTCATCGGTCGACTCGTTCGGATTAATCACCGAACGGTATTTCGGCAAGTACCGCGTCGCGTACTCGTTGGACAGCGCACATCTTTCTTCCGAGCAAGCCCTCACCCATGCATTGACCGTGAACTTCTACGCGGACTCTGGATATCAGCTAGGTGTCATCCTGGCGACGGGCGAGGAGGTCGAAATTGTTGGCCCGGGTCAACTCCTCAAAACTGACGTTGATTCAATAGCACTTACCGGGCGCCATCCGATCAACGAGTATCTAAGTTTTGGATGGCTATTATCCACGCATCGGCAGGGAGATTTCTATCGCCGCGATGCAATCGGGGTTTCCATCTCCGGTGGTTTCTGAACTTTCCTCCAGCGTGGCGATATTGGCGGCTGCGGTTGCAGTGGGTCTGACGGTCGTATTGTTTCTCTACGCGCTGGGATTGCGCGTCGCAAACATACTGCATGCGAGAGATCTTTCTCGCTTGCGAAAACGGTGGTGGCCGATAATTGCCGGAGCCGCCCTTTCCGCCGAGTTCGACAATGCGGGTGATCTGCTTGTCTTAAAGCGGGGATCACGCACCAAGCTTCTGCGCGAGTGGTGTCGATTCCGTACCTATGTTCGAGGGCCCAGCGACAGCTCCCTGCAGCTGCTTGCCGAGCAACTTGGCCTGCTTCGTGTCGCACGTCGGCTGTTGCATCGGCGGTCGGTGAGCAACAAGCTGCTTGCCATTCAAGCGTTGGGATTTCTTGGTGACGATGAAAGTTGGGACGAAATCGAAACCCTGCTCGAGCACGACAACATCACGATATCTATTACTGCCGCGACTGCGCTTGTGCATATCGATGCAAATAAAGCGATCGGCATAATCATGCCGCTGATAGGCAAACGTCCGTCCTGGCCGCGTACTCAAGTTGGGCGAATGCTCAATCTCGCAGGTCCGGATGTCGTGACTGGCCCGCTGTGCGATGCAATCGAGTCGGCAGATTCCGATGAAGCATGTCGTTTGCTCAGATTTTACGAATCCGCATCTATGAATGACACCGACTCACTCATTGCGCGGCTGCTAACCAGTCGCAGCGATCCGGCCTTTCTTGCGGCCGCTCTGAAATCAGTTCGTGGCCAGTTACCCGACGAGGTCGTCGAAGGCCTGGCGACACATGAAGCGTGGTTCGTTCGGATGCAGGCATCGAACTTGCTGGGTCGATCCGGTCGACGTGAGGATTACCGAATCCTCGAACCGCTACTTTCCGATGCTGAGTGGTGGGTTCGGTATCGTGCCGCGCAAGCGATCACAAAATTGCCATTTCTGGGGCCGAATGCCTTGCGAAAACTGCGTGACCGGCAAGAGGATCCCTATGCACAGGACATTCTGTGGCAGGCGATGGCGGAGGCGGGGCTCGAATGAGACCAACCGCATTTCTGCAGATAGTCGAGTGGCTATTCTTCGGCTATTTCATTGTTATCTATTTTGTCTACGCACTTTTGAACGTCTTCGCCGTTTTTCGAATTCGTCGTTACCTGCAGGTCGCAGAGCTCACTGCAGCTGACAACGTATTCTCCAGTCTCGATCTTCCGGTTAGCGTAATCGTTCCTGCTTACAACGAATCTGACTCAATAATAACGTCAACCCGGGCGATGCTTCAGGTCGAGTACCCGGACTACGAGGTTATTGTTGTCAATGACGGGTCGACAGACGATACGCTTCAAAAGCTCATTGATGCATTCAATCTGCGGCCGTTCCCGGAAGCCTACCGGCAACGGGTTCCCTGCAAGAAAGTCCGCGGGCTCTACAAATCAGCCCTCTTCCCAACGTTACGTGTAGTCGACAAGGAAAACGGCGGATCCAAGGCTGACGCAATGAATGCCGGCATCAATGTGTGCCGGTACCCGATCTTCTGCGCTGTCGATGCCGATTCAATCCTGCAGCCCGACAGCTTGCGCCGTGCTGTCCGACCGTTTCTTGAAGAACCGAATACGGTAGCGACCGGTGGCACCGTGCGCATCGCCAACGGCTGCGTTGTGCGAGGCGGATTTCTTGAAAAGGTCGCCCTGCCGTCCAACTTCCTGGCTG
>CAYTNO010000342.1:0-3047 GCA_964439125.1 uncultured Woeseiaceae bacterium
AAACTCGCCGAAGGTGTCAGCACGATAGCCGCTGCCTTTGCGCCTGAACCCGTAATCGTCCGCATGTCGGACTTCAAGTCGAACGAATACGCTAATCTCATCGGCGGTGACAAGTACGAGCCCAAAGAAGAAAACCCGATGCTTGGATTTCGCGGTGCGGGCCGCTACGTTGCGGAGGATTTCCGCCCTTGTTTCGAACTGGAGTGTGCTGCAATCCTCAAGGTTCGCAACGAAATGGGCTTGCGTAATGTGCAACTCATGATCCCGTTCGTTCGCACCGTCAAGCAGGCTAAGCAGGTTATCGGCCTGCTGGCAGACAACGGCCTGGAACGCGGCAAGGACGACCTGAAGATAATCATGATGTCGGAGCTACCGACCAATGCTTTGCTGGCGGATCAGTATCTGGAGCATTTCGATGGCATGTCCATCGGATCGAACGATATGACCCAGCTCGCGCTCGGGCTCGATAGAGACTCTGCACTCGTCGCCGACATATTCGACGAGCGCGACGATGCGGTTAAAGCATTGCTCGCTATGACCATCACCGCCTGCCGCAAGCAGAACAAATACGTTGGAATTTGCGGACAGGGTCCGTCAGATCACCCGGATCTTGCGCGTTGGCTGCTCGACCAGGGTATCGAGAGCATGTCGCTTAATCCCGATACCGTTATCGAGACCTGGATGTTTCTTGCGGGAGAAGCCGTTTAGAAGCGATCGTAGCGAGAACGTCGTTGCCAGCGAATGCGCGGCAGCCAGATTCCGAGAATCATGCCGACAACCAACACGAGAGCGCCGCTCATAAACCAATATCGTGTTGTCTGACTCGAAAGTTCGCGGTTTTGCTGCTCAAGAGTAGCCGTATCGATTTCCTCGGTCGTTAACTGCTCGCGCAGTTCCTGATTCTGGTTATTGATAGCCAAAACATTGGCCGCGGTGCGTTTGATTTCGGCCAGCTCTTTCTCGAGCTTCTGATTCTCGCGCTCGAGATTTTCGATTTGCCGCGTCGCGGAATCGTACTCGCTTTTAATAGAGCCAAGCTGCGACGTCAGCGAACTACCCTGCGCATTGGCGTTCGTCAGACGACCTGTCAAATTGGTCAGTTGTTCACGGGCACTGGCCTCACCCATAAGGTATCGCGTAAGCACCCAACCTTCAGTCCCGGCCGCTGTACGGACTTTTGAATAGCCAGATTCATCATCACGCTCAATGACCTCCAGCCCCGTGCCACTTGGCAACATGCGCTCTATCGCGTTATTCGTACTTGGGCCGCTGCGCAACATGACCTCAAACTGGTCACTGACCCAAGCGGGCTCCGCGCCGACATTAGCGAAAGGAATCAGGCAAAGCAGGCAAATTGCCAATTTTTTTGGGTTCACTGTCATCACGTTATGTCTTTTATCCAATGCGGCAACTATAAATTATGGCTCGCCATCGTTCCAGTTAAATATCTGCTAAATCAGTCGCTTAAAGGCGACAATTTATGCGCATTCTGCTCCCAGTTTGAGCCATCAAACGGCGTTATTTTCAACGATAAGATCGTTTCGGGCTCCAGGCAATTGGTATTGACGCTAATGCCGGTTGGGTGGGAGCGTGGCACATAGAACGATTTGATGCCGCAATGCCGGCAAAAATAGTGCCGCGCGACGTTGGTATTGAATGTGTAAGTCTCCAGGTCGTCTTCGCCTGCGATGAGACGGAAATCCTGCTTAGGCACGATCATGTGCAAGTAGCCCGACTTGCGGCAAATGCTGCAATTGCACTGGTCTGCTTCAATATCTCCCGGCGCGTCGACCTCAAAACGCACACGACCACAATGACATCCGCCTTTATGTGTTGTCATCACTAACTCCTGCTGCCCTTTTTCTCCATACCGCGAGGCAGTTGTTCGCCGGCATCGCGTACAGGCGCTCGCGCACCATGCCACCGCTCTCACCCAGTTTGTCGAGCGCCTCTATGTCTCGAATACCCATCTCCGGGTTCCGCTCGCGCAGCGACCTGTCAAAGTCCGCATTACTTTGCGTATTGAATTTGTCGCCCTGCCGGAACGGTCCATATAAACAAAAAATGCCATCTTCCCGAAGCGCTTTGCCAACCAGCGAGAACATCTTCACGACTGCCTCATAACTCATGATGTGTGCCGTATTCGCCGAAAACACGGCATCGTAGTCTTGTGGCAATACCTCCGCGGTCATCACATCAAGTTCGATCGGTTTACTAACGTTAGGCAACCCGGCCTCATCCAGCCACGCGTGTATTCCGGCGTGATTCTCAATTAACTCACTGGTTTGCCAATGCAGATGATTCAGCGCATTGCCAAAACAAACTGCATGCTGACCCGTTCCGGAGCCAATTTCCAATACGGTCGACGCGTGCTCAAACTCGCGACGAACAACCTCCAGGATAGGCAGGCTGTTGCGTTCGGTCGACGGGGCAAAGGGCCTTTGGCTCATACACTCTGCAGGCGAGATTGATCCAACAACTGCTCGCGATACCAAATCAGCTCCCCGATGGAATCGCGAATATCTGACAGCGCGCGGTGAGACGACTCTTTCCTGAACCCCGATGCAATATCAGGAGCCCAGTGCTGTGCCAGAATTTTCAGTGTGCTGACGTCGAGATTTCGATAGTGGAAGTAACGCTCCAGCTCGGGCATCTCGCGGGCCAGAAAACGTCGATCCTGGCAAATGCTGTTGCCACAGATCGGCGATACGCCTGCGTCCACCCAGTGCGACAGGAATTCCAGCGTCGCAAGCTCCGCCTTCCTTAACGTAACGTCACTCCTGATTACTCTGTCTGTGAGACCCGATTCACCATGGTGCCGTGTGTTCCATTCGTCCATGCTATCCATGACGGTTTTCGGCTGGCCAATCGCAAGCTCCGGCCCCTCCGCGAGCTCATTGAGGTGCCTGTCTGTAACGATAGTCGCGATTTCGATAATCGTATCGGCCGCGGTATCAAGACCCGTCATCTCAAGGTCAATCCAGATCAAGTTACCACTACGATCGGCGTTGGTTGGGCTACTGCTCATGCGCATCCTTGGGTCAGTT
>CAYTNO010000343.1:0-3020 GCA_964439125.1 uncultured Woeseiaceae bacterium
GAAAAGGACTGGTTGTTTTCAGACAGTTCAAGGCGGAAAGGGAAGTCGAAGCTTACAGGGCTAGTCGTTAGTTTTAGAACCTGTTCGATCGCGCGCTAAGCCGCGGCTCAAAATTTTCGGAAATTCGTCGGCGAGCCGGCGCGCAAGCGCTTCATTGCCATGAAACCATTTCGGGATCCAGTTGATTGATCCCATGATGGCGTTGCCTGTCATACGAACATCACAGGGCTCTATGCTGCCGTCGCTGATGCCTTCCTTAAGTATCGCTTCGAAACCGGTGCTGTGTTTTCGCGATAGTTTGAGCACTTCTTCACGATGCTCTGGCTTGAGAGATGGAATCTCACTCATGATCGCCATCGGGCCTTTTTCGCCGACCATAATCTCAATGTGATAGCGCAGGTAAAGTCGGGCCTGCTCGAACCCGTTACTGCCATCAATGACTGCCTGCTCCATTGCCTCGCGACCGAGCGCCGCCGCTCGTACGTAGCATTGGTAAACCAATTCCTCTTTGCTGCGGACGTAGTAGTAGAGAGCCGGGTCGGTTAAACCCAGGAGATTCGCAACATCTTTTAGCGATGTTCCGCTGTAGCCCTTTTGATTGAAGCAATGCGCTGCTGCCCGCAAAATGCGGTCGCGTTGTTGCTCAAAGCGAGATCCCTTGAGTTTTCGAGCCATAGCGTTTCCCTGGCTTTCGTGCCTGTGCACTTGAGATTTGGCAGGATTTACATTATTTTAATCTAGATTAAAATATTTTCAACAATAAAAGCAATTGATTTATAAGGAATTTCCATCTTAGTGGTGGAGGTTTCTTTTGTAATTTATTCGGAGGATTCCTGCGTCATGAGCGTTGCAGCCAGTGATTTGCCCGGCGTCGTCGGGCGGACAGACAAGGCGCCGTTGCGGTTCATTACGGCCGCTTCCTTGTTCGACGGTCACGACGCTGCGATCAATATCATGCGGCGCCTCATTCAGGCGCAGGGCGCAGAGGTCGTGCACCTGGGTCACAACCGGAGTGTCGATGACATCGTCCGCGCGGCGATTCACGAAGATGCCGACGGCATAGCTATCAGCTCTTACCAGGGCGGGCATAACGAGTTCTTCCGTTACATGATCGATCGCCTGCGTGAGCTCGGCGCATCGCATATCAAAGTTTTTGGCGGCGGCGGGGGCACGATTACGCCGGAAGAAATAAAGGCGTTGATGGATTATGGCGTCGAGCGAATTTATCACCCTCACGACGGCATGGAACTCGGCCTCAATGAGATGATCAAGGATCTTGTGGCAAGGACTGTCGCGAACCGGCGGCCGATTCAGGCACCGTCGACAAGTGATAAGCCTGCGGCAACAGAGGTGGCGGCCATGATCTCGGCTCTCGAGGTTGGCGCGTTTGATGAGACACAGCTCGCAGGCCTGCGCAAAGAGTGGCAGGTGAAAGCGGGGCAGGTGCCCGTCGTGGGAATCACGGGTACCGGCGGAGCTGGCAAGAGCAGTGTGACCGACGAGTTACTCAATCGATTCCTGGCTTGTTTTCCAGACATGAATATCGCGGTTCTTGCCGTGGATCCAACGCGTCGCAGGACAGGGGGCGCATTGCTCGGCGATCGCATTCGCATGAACTCGCTGCGCTCCGATCGAATATTCATGCGCTCGATGGCAACGCGCCGCCAGCATCTCGCCACGAGTGAAATGCTTGGCGATCACATCGCCTATCTCAAGTCGCTCGGCTTCGACCTGATTATCGTCGAGACAGCCGGTATCGGGCAAAGTGATAGTGAGATTGTTGACCTTGTTGATTTCTCCGCCTATGTAATGACCAGCGAGTACGGCGCGGCGAGCCAGCTGGAAAAAATAGACATGCTGGACTTCGCGGACCTTATTATTCTCAACAAATACGACAAACGCGGCGCCGAAGACGCGCTGCGTGATATCCGGAAACAGTGGAAGCGCAATCACACGGCGTTCGACACGGCCGACGAAGATATTCCGGTCTACCCGACTATCGCCAGCCAGTTCAATGATCCGGGTGTCAGTTGGATGTTCGCCCAGCTGTGCCGGCAAGTCGCTGACAAGTTAGGTCTTGATGCCGAAAAGTGGACTCCGGAGATCGACACGTCAAATCGGGAATCCCGTTCAGCAGCGGCCATTCCCGGCTCGCGCATTCGCTACCTTGCAGAGATAGCCGAGCAGGGCCGGGCGATCAATGGCCGTATCGATTCACAATCCGAGCTGGCGAGCCGCCTGCAGCACCTTTACGAAGCCCTGCAGCTGATTGAAGACCCGGAGCTGCCCGGTTTGTTGACTCCTTATGCCGCTACGGCACTCAACGAAGGCGGTGACAGAAGCCTGTTGGTGCTGCGGCAGCGCTACCAGGAGACTTTGTCAGATCTGTCGAAAGAGTCGCTGCGACTATTGCGGGATTGGCCGGATCGCAAAGCCCGCGTGCAGAGCGAACGTTACAGCTACACCGTGCGCGGCAAGGAAATTACTGGCGACAATTACAGGGAAAGCCTCAGTCATCAGAAGATCCCCAAGATCGCGGCGCCCGATTACAAAGACTGGGGTGAATTACTGAATTTCCTGTCCCGGGAGAACTTGCCCGGCGCCTATCCTTATACGGGCGGTGTTTATCCCTACCGTCGCCTTGGCGAAGATCCTACTCGCATGTTCGCGGGCGAGGGAACACCGGAAAGAACCAACCGTCGTTTTCACTATCTGTCGAAGGGTCAGGCCGCAGCCAGGCTCTCCACCGCGTTCGATTCCGTCACTCTTTACGGTGAAGACCCACACGAGCGCCCCGATATTTACGGAAAAGTTGGCAACAGCGGTGTCTCAATCGCAAGTGTCGATGATATGAAGAAGTTGTACTCCGGCTTCGACTTGTGCGCGCCCACAACTTCGGTGTCGATGACGATCAACGGCCCGGCACCGATGATTCTCGCGTTCTTCATGAATAGCGCCATCGACCAACAGGTCGAAAAACACTTACGCGAGACGAGCCAGTGGGACGCTGCGCAGAAGAA
>CAYTNO010000344.1:0-3005 GCA_964439125.1 uncultured Woeseiaceae bacterium
GATAATACGGTGGCGCTGCGCGGTGGAGAGGCCGGTGGTTTCTGTGTCGAGTACGATTTGTCTCATAATTCATCTATTCCAAGGTTTGCCAGCTCATCCGCTTCCTCATTTCCCGGATTGCCGTCGTGCCCTTTCACCCATTGCCACTTGATATCGTGGCGCGCCACAGCTTCATCCAACTCCTGCCACAAATCCTTGTTTTTCACCGGCTTCTTGGCCGACGTTTTCCAGCCGCGCGCCTTCCAGTTGTCCATCCACTCGGTGATGCCATGCATCACGTACTTGGAGTCCGTGTGCAGGACAACGCTGCGCGGACCTTTGAGCACATTCAGCGCCTCAATCGCCGCGGTCAGCTCCATGCGGTTGTTCGTCGTCTCGGGCTCACCACCGTGCATCGTCTTACGATGCTTGCCCGATAACAGCAACGCACCCCAGCCACCCGGACCCGGATTACCTCGACAGGCACCGTCCGTATAAATCTCAATTCTTTTGGTCAAAGCGGATTCTTGAGACTCGATGGGAAGTTTCAGCCAGACCCGCGACGACTTTTGGCTTCTTGCTCCAAACCGGTCGAACCGGCGTCAGGGTGCTAACTCGTTTCTGGGCCGTGAGCATATAACAAGCCGCAAACTCCGGCCACCAGCGTTGCCCGCGTTGTTCCCAGCGCACCGAGCTCGTGCCGCGATTACCCGGCAACGGCCAGCGGAAAAAATACCGGTCGATGCCCTGGACGCTCATATCCAATAATTGCAGCCAGTCGCGCAGGCGACGTTCCGCCACCAGGTTTTCGCTGCCCGGCGGTAACTCGGCACCCGGGATCAAACGACGCATGCCCCACAGGCCACCGGTCTTGAAGCCGAGAACCACGAGATGCCCATGCGGGGTTAAGACGCGATCGACCTCGCGCAGGATTTCATGACGCCGATCGCTGAAATCGAGTGTGTGCGGCAGCACCACGCAGTCAACCGACTCTGTCGCAACCGGCAAGCGGTGCAGCTGGCCTATTGCGGACAGCCCATCAACGCCTTCCGACTCGTCGATAATCGCCTTGCGCTGTGTCCTCGCATGCCGCAAGAGAAGATTGGCCTCGCCCCACAAACCTACCTGCAGGCACTGCTCGCCAAAAATGCCGGCCAGCGCTTCCTCCACAACACGTGATTCCTGCTGCAATAACGCCTCGCCCAATGGTGTCGTCAGCCATTGTCGAACCGATTCGGGAAAGTGTGTCGATAGCGTCATTCGTCTCGCCAGTTGTTGCAAATCTGAGGCCCCGGCACTTGCACCGTCGCTCGTGCCCGGTACGATAGCCCGATGCTTGTCACCGAACCGCAATTATTGCAGAGAATTCGTGCCCTTGGGGTCATTGTCGTCACCTTTTTGGTGCTTGGCTCGTTTGCCCACGCAAATCCGCCGTGGCGAGGCTACACGCCCTCTGCGGTGCAGGGCGAGCCCCCTACCCTGACGCTGATATCGCCGCTCGACGGCCACTGGGATCAGCTGGAGACGTATGAGCCGCCTTCCGACGACCTGCTGGCCCGTTTGCGCGACGGATTTGAGCTCGAGCGCGAGGATAATCACCGACTTCAGGCAGAATTGAAGTGGTTCGTCAGCCATCCGGACTACCTCGATCGCGTATTCACCCGCGCTCAGCGCTACCTGCCACATATCACCAACGAGCTTGATCGGCGTGGCTTGCCGCTCGAGCTGGCATTGCTGCCAATCGTTGAAAGCGCCTACGACCCATTCGCCTATTCGCATGGACGAGCCGCCGGCCTTTGGCAGATGATTCCGGGCACCGCCAGGCGATTCGGCATCAAGCAGAACTGGTGGTATGACGGTCGTCGCGATGTGGTCGACTCAACCCGCGCCGCTCTCGAGTACCTCGAATACCTGCACAAATTTAACGAGGGCAACTGGCTCAATGCCATCGCCTCGTACAACTCCGGCGAAGGCAACGTGCGCAAAGCCGTGCGCCGCAACCGCGCTGCTGGCAAACCGGATGACTACTGGAACCTGCGTTTGTCCAAAGAGACCAGCGCTTACGTGCCACGTCTGCTCGCGCTGGTCGAGATCGTTCGCGACCCCGCGAAATTCAATGTGACGCTGCCCTTCGTTACAGATGCCCCGCAATTCGTTGTTGCCGATATCGGCACGCAGCTCGATCTTGCACTCGCAGCAGAACTTGCGGGCGTGGACGTCGATACGGTGTACACGTTCAACCCCGGATACAACCGCTGGTCCACCGATCCGAAAGGGCCACACACGCTGGTGATGCCGGTTGACGTTGCCGATGACTTTTCGGCAGCGCTCGCGGAAGTACCCGCCGCCGATCGCGTCCGCTGGAAACGCCACAAGATTGCCGAAGGCGAAGCGATTTCGCAGATAGCGCTCAAATACCACACGACCGTGGCTTCGATCCGCTCGGCCAATAACCTCCGCGGCAATACGATCCGCGCCGGGCAACACCTGATGATTCCGGTTGCCACGAAACCACTCACCGCTTACAGCAAGAGTGCCGATGCGCGATTGGCCAAGACTCAAAACAGGCAGCGCGCCGACAACAAGGTCGATCACGTCGTCCGCTCTGGTGAGAGCTTCTGGACGATCAGCCAAAAGTACAAAGTAACCACGCGTCAGCTCGCCGCCTGGAACGGCATGGCGCCTGGCGATACGCTGCCGGTTGGCCGCAAACTCGTGGTTTGGACGAATGCCGATGTTGCGCCGCGCACATCACCAACTGCAGCACTGGGAAATACGACGCGCAAGCTGCGCTACACCGTTCGCAACGGTGACTCGCTGTACTTGATTGCAAACAGGTTTCGCGTTTCCATTGGCCAATTGACGCGCTGGAACAAGATAGACAAAAATAAGATATTGAGGCCGGGACAGAAATTGACGATGTACGTCGACGTCACCCGCCAATCAAGCTAGTAGGAGCGCCCCGTGGGCGCGATCGCGGCCATGGGCCGCTCCAACAGGAGAAAATTCATGGGCTTTATGGCCGC
>CAYTNO010000345.1:0-3004 GCA_964439125.1 uncultured Woeseiaceae bacterium
AGCTTCATTTCTCGGACGGCGCAGTGGTCGTGGACGACTGGGACGGCAAGGGCGCTTACCGCGTCTATAGAGTCGTGCGTGCGGCGCAGCTTGATGCGGTCATTATCGACCCGGATTACAAGATTCGGCTCGACGTCGTTCCAGTTAACAACGGTTTGAGACGCGAACCTGAGGGTGACATACCGCACAACTGGTCACGCTGGTTAACTGGCGTCTACCAGCTAATCGCCGAAGGAGCCTCATCATGGCTTTAATAAAAAGTGCGGCGAAACTCATTAGGCCAACCGACGGAACCACGCGCATCGTCTTGTCACGCTGGGCTCTTTATGTTGTTGCGATGCTTCCGGGAATGCTCGCAATGAAGAGACATCTCGAACAAACGATCGGACTCCGCCCATGGTTTCAGGATATCGAGATGCCGCTCGACATGCTTGGCTTTAAGTTCGTCGTAGCGGAGCTATCGGGCGGCATATCACTTCTTATGCTTGGCGCATTTATTGTCTGGGTATTGCAGCTGGTGTGGCTTGCTGGCGCCGTGCAAATTCTTAATTCATCAAGATTCGATGTACCGCGGAAAATTTTTGCGAATGGGTGGTCGTATCTCGGACGTTTCGTTCGTATAGCCGTCTTCTCGATCGTTGCGATCATCGCACTTCATCTTGCCCTGAAATTCCTCTTCGGCTCGCTGGCGACACGTGCGGAGCTGGAGGATTGGACCGTTCAAAGGAGTTTGTTCGATCTCAACCTTTGGCGCGCTTTGATGACGTTCACGGCGTTGACGCTGGTTGGAACATTCGCGTTTTGGGCCAGAGTTATTACTGTCGCCGACGGCAGGCGCAGGTTGCGCCGCCTGCCTGTATTGCTGCTTCGTTTGTTCGCGCGCCGCCCTATCTCTGCGCTGATTTTCCAGTTCGCGACAATAGCCGTTGTCCTTTTCGTGCAGGCCGTCGCGTTGTGGTCGTGGCGCCAATCCGGTGGCGGGTTGGCATGGCTGGTACTTTGGGCGACGCTTCTATTGATTGCGTCGTGGATTTGGCAGCTTCGTATTCGGGCAGCGCTTGCCGTCTGGCAGCGTGAAGACCTGCGAGAAACGAAAGACTGACCTGCTACTGCGGAACCTGGTAATTCTCGTCGAACGGCGCCAGCCCAAGTAGTTGCCTGTCTTCATTGACGGATGCAAGCATCCGAGTCTCGAGTTCGGCGTAACGAGGGTCATCGACCAATACGCGAAGCGCTGGTTCTACCTCTGCCGGTTCACCGACGGTTACCCAACCACCATCGACGGCAGCCTCAAAATGAACGAAAGCGGTTTCGATATCGCCCGACAGGGCTGCGTGCGTAGCGAGATTTAGTGAAAAGAAAGCGTTGCTGATGCCCTGTTCCGCCAGGCTGCCAAGGCGACGGTCAACGAACTGCATTGCTTCGTCGAACCTCACCACATTTCCGGTGTTCGAGTACGCGATCGCAACCGACTCCATGATCCCATAACCGATGTCGCCGCCCGGATTTTCACTAGCGAATGCAGACAGGCTCGGCCAACGCTCTTCAAGGTAATCAACGAGCTCCTGGTCGCGATTCTCTCTTAGCAACAAATAGAATAGCGTCCCGGGATCACCACCTCTGGCCTGATCGTGCGCGAGTTCAAAAGCATCTTCGATTCTGCCGGTTTCATAAAGAGCATCCGGCCGCCAATAAGGTGAGCCCTCGGTTGTCGCGCGTTCGAACTGACCTGTGCCCATCAAGCCGATACTCAGAAAAATTCTGGCCACGCCGCTCATGTTGCCGAGTTCGCGGCGCTCTTCCATTACTTTCAGCCCTTCCCCGTAACGGCCGGAATACATAAGATTCGTGGCTCGAGCCAGTAGCAAGTCCGGATTGTCCGGGTCGAATGCTTCGATGCGCTCGAGAAGAGCCTCGGCTTTGTCTTGTCGTCCGAAATTATTGAACATGG
Organism: uncultured Woeseiaceae bacterium; assembly: GCA_964439125.1. Classification (GTDB taxonomy): domain Bacteria; phylum Pseudomonadota; class Gammaproteobacteria; order Steroidobacterales; family Woeseiaceae; genus UBA1847. The sequence continues at coordinate 1,952 of CAYTNO010000345.1, forward strand.
CCATTGCGTTGCTAAATGCCGGCCGATACAGCGGATCTCGCTCAACGAGATCCTCTATGATTTCCATCGAGCCAAGCATGTCACCTTCATTGCGTAACGCTATTTGCAGCCAGTTGCCCGCATCGATCAGATTGGGGTTGATTGCCAAGGCTTTGGCCAAAGCGTCTATCGCCGCTTCCGTGTCATTAGACCCATTGTTGATGTAGTACAAGCCGAGCCCGGCCCAGCCTTCGGCGAGATTGGGATCCAGCTGCAAAGCCTGGTCAAAATACCGCTTGGCGCGCCTGGCCGATTCATCATTGGGGATCGAACCGTATTGCTGGTCAGATAGCAGCAACATGGCTATGCCGCGCTGCGCGAAAGCCGGTGCGTATTCCTGGTCCATCTGGATCGCCTGACTCAACTCGTCGACAGCCGTTTCAATTTCCGGACGGATGCGCGTGTAGATGCGTTGCTTGGCCTGCAGGTACAGCTCGTAGACTTCGGGGTTGGTGCGTTTCGCCTCGGCAACCACAACTTCGTCAGTCAGGAGCTTGCTTCGCAATTGCTTCAGGATCTCATTCGCTATTTCGTCCTGAATCGCGAATACGTCGGTTAGCTCACGGTCGTAGGTTTCAGACCAAAGATGAAAGCCGTCCTCCACCTGGACGAGCTGTGCGGTTATTCGAACCTGCCCGCCTGCCTTGCGTACCGAGCCCTCAAGAATGTGATCGACGCCCAGAGCTTCGCCAATTCGTCGCAGATCGTCATTCCGCCCCTTGAACGCGAAAGACGATGTTCGCCCCGCTACCTTGAGCTCCTTTACAGATGCAAGCGAATTCAAGATTTCTTCGGTAATTCCGTCGGAAAAGAATTCCTGCTCTGCATCCGAACTCATGTTTACGAACGGCAACACGGCAATCGATTTTTCGTTTTCGGTTTCCTCGCTTGCTACAACTGCATCTGGCTCCGCGACAACGACCGGCCTGAATTGCCGTTCAGCGAGCAACAATACGACTGCGAGAATCAGAAACCCGATAATGACATAGTTCAGCCTGTGCCCGGTTGCGCTGA
>CAYTNO010000346.1:0-2996 GCA_964439125.1 uncultured Woeseiaceae bacterium
CAAGGTCGGCGACGGCGACACCGCATTTTTTTGCAAAGGCCGAAGCGGCCGGAGCGACCTTGCCATCATCATCGAAAGCAATCGATACAGGCGGACCCTTCTGCGAAACGGTTCGATCGCCCTGGCCGCGCGCCAGGTTTTCGATCAATACGGTGAGGCGGCGAGGGCTCGCATAGGCGTGAACCGCGCCATGTTCGAGGCGCGCCTCATCGACTGCAGTCTCAAGACCCTGGCCGAAGGCTGTCATCAGGGAGCGCAGCGCTTTCGGCGGCAGCTCCTCTGTTCCAATCTCTACAAGAAAGTCGTCCGCGGCACTCATGACGACGCACCTTTTTTGCGGACGGAGCTCACCATCGGAAAGCCCAGCGCTTCGCGTGACGCGTAATAGGCCTCGGCGATTGCGCGAGCCATTGTGCGTACGCGCAGGATATAGCGCTGCCGCTCACTGACGGATATCGCCTGGCGCGCATCCAGCAAATTGAACACGTGTGAGGCGACCAGCATTTGTTCGTAAGCGGGCAGCGCAAGACTCAGATCGATCAGCCTCGCGCTCTCGTGTTCGGCATGGTCGAACTCATGAAACAGCGCGTCTACGTCGGCAGCTTCAAAGTTATATTTTGATTGTTCCACCTCGTTCTGGTGGTAAACGTCTCCGTACGTGATGCGACCAAGCGGCCCATCCGTCCAGACAAGATCAAAGATGCTTTCTACGCCTTGCAAATACATGGCAAGCCGCTCAATGCCGTAGGTGATTTCACCGGTGACCGGCCGGCACTCGAGCCCACCGACCTGTTGAAAGTAGGTGAACTGCGTAATCTCCATGCCGTTGAGCCAGACCTCCCAGCCGAGACCCCAGGCGCCCAGGGTCGGGGACTCCCAGTTGTCTTCCACGAAGCGAATGTCATGCACCAGCGGGTCGATGCCGATGGTGCGCAACGAATCAAGATAAAGCTCCTGGATATCTGCGGGAGATGGCTTGATGACCACCTGGTACTGATAATAGTGTTGCAAGCGAAACGGGTTGTCGCCGTAGCGCCCGTCCGTCGGCCTTCGTGTCGGCTGTACGTAAGCGGCGCTCCACGGTTCGGGCCCGATAGACCTGAGAAACGTCGCCGGATGGAACGTGCCCGCACCCATTTCCTTATCGTAGGGCTGCAGGATGACGCAGCCACGCTCCGCCCAATACTGCTGCAGCTTTAGAATCAAATCCTGAAAGCTGAGCACGGCGGACGCTTTTTGCTTACTCATTGGTGTTCTACCGGCCTCAAACCGGCGCAGTATATAGGAAATTCATGTAAGCAAACGAGCATGCGAGCGCGACACCTTTCTCGCTCATGGCTCCCCGGCGCCGGCATGCTCGTGCGGCACTATTTTGGTGCAGGCGATGGCCAATATGCACTATACTGGTGCATCAGTCGTGGCCGCGTCGTTTGTTATATCAATTAAATCAACAGGTTGTGGGGCGCACTATTTTGGCACGCTTAATGCAGTTGTATTCGTAACTCGTCCCGGAAAGACCGGGCGCTTTTTATGCGTTGTATTTTTGGAGGAAAGATTCATGAAGCCCAAGGAGGTTCTCGGCCTTATTAAAGATAATGAGGTCAAATTCATCGATTTTCGTTTCACAGACACGAAGGGCAAGGAGCAGCACGTTACCGTTCCCGCCCATACAGTTGACGAAGATTTGTTTGAAGAAGGCAAGATGTTCGATGGCTCATCGATTTCTGGCTGGAAGGGTATTAATGAGTCCGACATGATCCTGATGCCTGACCCGGCAACAGCCGTGATCGACGTCTTTCCCGACGAGACTACCGTCAACCTGCGCTGCAATGTTGTCGAGCCGACGACGATGCAAGGCTACGATCGCTGTCCGCGCTCTCTCGCAGATCGCGCTGAGGCTTACCTCAAGTCGACTGGCATTGCGGATGCTGCGTTCTTCGGCCCGGAAAACGAGTTCTTTGTGTTCGACCACGTGTCATGGGACGACAACATGCAGGGCGCTTTTTACAAGGTCGACTCGGATGAAGGTGCGTGGAACACCGATCGCGCCTCTTCGGAAGGTGAGGGCAACACGGGTCATCGCCCGACGGTCAAGGGTGGCTACTTTCCAGTACCCCCGGTGGACTCTTTGCATGACCTGCGCTCAGCCATGTGTCTGGCGATCGAGGACATGGGCGTGGAGACAGAGGTTCATCACCACGAAGTCGCGACGGCCGGTCAGTGCGAAATTGGCGCTAAATTCAATACCTTAGTGCGCAAGGCCGACGAAGTTCAGATCCTCAAATACGTCATTCATAACGTCGCCCACGTCTATGGCAAGACCGCAACATTCATGCCGAAGCCGCTCGTTAACGACAATGGCAGCGGCATGCACGTACATCAGTCTCTGTTCAAAGACGGCGAGAACCTTTTCTCCGGAGATGGTTACGGAGGCCTGTCCGAAACGGCGCTGTACTACATTGGTGGCATCATCAAACACGCGAAAGCGTTGAATGCATTCACGAACCCGGCAACGAACAGTTACAAACGGCTCGTTCCTGGATTCGAGGCACCAACGATTCTTGCGTACTCGGCGCGCAACCGCTCTGCATCGATTCGTATTCCCTACATATCGAATCCGAAGGGTCGCCGTATTGAAGTTCGCTTCCCCGACTCGATGGCCAATCCGTATCTGGCCTTCTCGGCGATGATGATGGCGGGTCTCGACGGCATCATGAACAAGATCCACCCAGGTGACGCCATGGACAAGGACCTGTACGACCTGCCACCAGAGGAAGAGAAAGAGCTGAAGCTGGTCGCTTTTTCGCTCGAAGAGGCTATGGACGCGCTCAACGCGGACCGCGAGTTCCTCAAGGCGGGCGACGTGTTCTCGGACGACCTCATTGACGCTTATGTTGAACTGCTTGAAGAAAACGTCACGAGGCTGCGAATGACGACCCATCCGGTCGAATTCGACATGTATTACAGCCTGTAAATGTAAAAAAGTGTGAACCGGG
>CAYTNO010000347.1:0-2991 GCA_964439125.1 uncultured Woeseiaceae bacterium
TGCCGCGTTTGATGAGCGTCTCGAAGCTCCGCTTAGAGTCATCGATCCTGCCAAGCCGTAATTCCAGCTGGGCGGTGTAGGCGAGCGCCTCATCGCTGTTCTCGTCCAGCTCCAGCCAGCGAGCCGCAGAGCGTAACGCTTCTTTGTTGAAGCCCAGGCCAAAAGCGGTACGGGTTGCCAGACGTGCATTATCAACATTGTCGCTGAGCTCGGCGGCCATGCGATATTCCTGCACTGCCGTCAGGTAGTCATCGTTCTGCAGCGCAACTTCGGCTTGCAAGATATGTACACCAACGGCTGCCCTGTTCTCATCTTCTGCCAGGGCGGGCACAGAAATGGCCAGCAACAGCGCCAAAAAGGTGAGAAAAGAGGGGATTCGTCGGGATAAGTCGCGCATTACTATTCTGGAAGTCATTCAGGGGCAGCCGTATTTTTTGGGGTCTGTGTAACAGAGACAAGGAACTGAGCCGTCAGTTCGCTTACAATTATCCGCTATGCGGCTGCAAATACTTGGGCTAAACCATAACACGGCACCTCTTGAAGTTCGCGAACAAGTCGTTTTCGCGGGGGACGAGGTTGGCCAGGCGCTCGTGCGCCTGCAGGAAATCGAGGGCATTGACGAAGCCGTCTTGCTATCGACGTGTAATCGAACCGAGTTTTATGTCATTACCAGCGACAACGGCCGCGAGGCGCTGCAGTCCTGGTTACACAGCGAACGTGCACTCGATGGCACCTTTAGCGAATCCTTGTTCTCACTCGAAGCAGACGAAGCTATTCGACATATTTTCCGTGTCGCCTGCGGACTTGACTCGATGGTGCTCGGCGAACCGCAGATACTGGGGCAGCTGAAGGATGCATTTCGCTGTGCCCAGCAAAGCGGAACGGCAGGCAAACAGCTGGGCCGTCTGTTCCAGCACACTTTTTCGGTGGCGAAAAAGGTGCGCACCGATACCGAGATAGGAACTAATCCGGTTTCTGTCGCTTCAGCAGCAGTTAGCCTCGCACAGCAGTTCTTCTCCAGTTTTTCGAAGCACACGGCACTGCTCGTAGGTGCCGGCGTTACCGTTGAGCTACTGGCCAAACACCTGTCCGGCAGGCAAATTGGTCGGCTGTTTGTCGCCAACCGGGACGTTGATAGAGCACGTCACCTGGCCGGCCAGTTCGGGGGTTATGCACTGCCGCTGTCTGAGCTCGAAGGCACGCTGCCTGAAGCCGATATTCTAATCACCTCAACCGCCAGTCCCGAGCCGATCATTACAAGCGAACAAATTCAGGCGGCGATCACTCTTCGCAAGCGCAAACCCATTTTTGCGGTGGACATCGCAGTGCCGCGTGATATCGCTGCCGATGTGGCCGACCTGGACGACGTCTATTTGTACACGATCGATGACCTGCACAAGGTTATTCAGCAGGGCCAGACCAATCGCGAAGTCGCGGCGATAGACGCCAATCGAATTCTCGATGATGAAATTCGTCGGTACCTGAGCATCGAGCGCGCGAAGAAGGTGTCGCCAGTTATCACCTCCCTGCGAGAACACGGTGAGGCGATCCGTGAAGCTGTTCTGTATGAAGCGCAAAGGCGGCTCAATAAGGGCGTCGATAGCCGAGAGGTCGTCGAGTTTGCAACGGCATCGCTGTTGAAGAAATTGCTACACAATCCGAGCGTGCGTTTGCGCGAAGCTGGCGAGGCCAGTGAGATCGAGATCATCGAAGCTACTCGATCCCTGTTCGGCATCGACGACGACTGAAAAGGACTCAGGTGAAGGACTCCATACGCAACAAGCTAGAGTCGGTGACAGAGCGCTTCGAGGAGATTTCGGGCTTGCTCTCGGATCCGGATGTCATTTCAGACCAAAACCAGTTTAGGGAACTGTCGAAAGAGTACGCACGCGTCGAACCGATTGTTAAGTTGTTCGGCGATTTCGAATCGATCGAAAAGGAAATCGCCGCAGCGAAGGAAATGACCGACGATGCTGACAGCGAAATTCGCGACATGGGACGACAGGAGCTGGAAGAGCTCACGGTGCGTCGTGAAAAACTGCTAGCCGACCTGCAAAAATCACTTATTCCTGCAGATCCTTACGACGACAGTAATATTTTTCTTGAAGTGCGAGCCGGCACCGGTGGCGATGAGGCCGCTATTTTTGCGGGCGATCTGTTTCGCATGTACTCAAAGTACGCGGAATCCATGAATTGGAATGTCGAGATAATCAGCGCGCGCGAAGGCGAGCACGGCGGCTACAAGGAGATTATCAGCCGCATGGCTGGAAATCGTATTTACGCGAAGCTTAAGTTCGAGTCTGGCGCACATCGCGTGCAGCGCGTACCGACAACGGAATCGCAGGGGCGCATTCATACGTCCGCCTGTACGGTTGCCGTCCTGCCAGAGCCAGACGACGTGGAAGCCGAGGAAGTAAAGCCCGCCGATCTGCGTGTCGATACTTACCGCGCATCCGGTGCGGGCGGCCAGCACGTCAACAAAACGGATTCCGCCGTACGCCTCACCCACATACCTTCGGGAATCGTCGTTGAGTGCCAGGACGAGCGATCACAGCACAAGAACCGGGCAAGAGCGATGTCGCTGCTGCAGGCTCGCTTACTGGACGCCAAAGTCTCCGCGCAGGCCACCGAACAGGCCGAGGCTCGTAAATCGCTGGTGGGCTCGGGCGATCGTTCTGAACGAATTCGTACCTACAACTTCCCACAGGGACGTGTCACAGACCATCGCGTCAACCTGACGCTGTACAAACTCGACGAAATTCTCGAAGGCAGCCTCGATCAGGTCGTACAACCGTTGATAAACGAATATCAGGCCGATCAGCTCGCCGCACTTTCCGACTAATCCTGCGACTGGCGCTGTTCAGTGTTTGTGGGAGCGGCTTTAGCCGCGACATCCGAACCAGTACGTCACACGGCCGTCTAGCCTGGCGCGGCACACGGTCCGCTCCTACAAGTTACGTGCCGAGGGCCAGGTCGAGGTCGGCGATAAGG
>CAYTNO010000348.1:0-2975 GCA_964439125.1 uncultured Woeseiaceae bacterium
TAAGGAAGTTCCCATTGCCGTCGCTGCGGCTACTTCGGTACTCGTGGTTATCGTAACTGTCGTCTTCGCATCGACGATGCTGTTCGCTCAACTTATTCAAACCGGTGGCTGGACTGCGGTACCGTGGAACCTGCTTTGCTTTAGCATTCCGGGCGTGTTGATTGGTGGGCAAATCGGTCCACGATTACAGGGCCTGGTATCACAGCGCACGATGCGCCGCGCGATAAGCGTGTTGTTTGTCATTCTGGCATCGGCAATGATAATAGTTGCCGCCGAGCGAGCCGGACTACATTGATGAAAAAAATACGCTGGGGCATCGTCGAACTGCGACATGTGAAAGCAGAGTTGGGCTATCCAGCGACCCGCTCTTCAACGACTTTCGACGTCGAGAACTGATAGCGCATGTTGCGATAGACGCAGACATCGGTAACGTCGTCCGGTGTGCCTGCCGGTGCGGCTCGGTAGTTTATCGAGGATCGGTAAACACCCGTGATTGGCAACACGCGATGCCAGGTATGTCCGTGAAGCAAGACCAGCGTGCCTTTTTTCGGCCGCAGCACAACCTGATCTTCGAAATCACCGGCGGGGTCACCAATCGGTAACAACCCGCGTCGGTACGAACCAGGTACGACGACAGTCTGGCCGCCGATCTCATCTGTGATGTCGTTCGTGTAAACGAGACGATTCAGGTTAAACACGTTCCGGTTGTCGGGCGGGCAATCCTGATGCCAGGCTTGCCCGGAAGTACCCTGTTTCGAGAACATCACCATGCAGTACTGGCTCGCCCAGCCGTCACCGAGAATTGCGGTGGTCAGCTTTTGCAGGCGCGGATCGACGTCGATCGCATCGAAGGCTTTGACGCCCTCATTTTGCGGAAACCATGGGATGACATCGGTCTGCGCCTTGTCGAGGAATGCATCGTTGTGGACATAGTCCGGGTTGTCGCCAAAGTAACCGCGAATCAGTTGACCAAGACCAACCATCAGTTCGGCATCAAAGAAGTCTTCGATCACGAGATAGCCGTCGCGCTCGAAACTGCTTGATAACTCACTCGTGTTCATTTAGTTCGTCGCTCGAACTGTGTTCCAGGGTCTTGTCCCGCGGCTACTCAGCAGATTTGCAGTATTGCTCGACGTAAGCCTGGTGCTCTGGCAGCTGTGAAACCGTAGTATCGACATTGGATTTGATCTGTTGCAGAAACCTGTTGAGTTCCTCGTCATCCATAACATCGACGACCCGATGATATTGCTCGGGCTCGATTCCCTGCCCCAGCATCACCTGGATCCAGGAATTTTCCGCGAATAGCTCGTTGGGTATTCTGAACACTCTGCCGGTCTTCCGAAAAAGCTCGATTCGATGTGCCAGTGTTTCCGGAATTTCCATATTGCGGCAGTAACGCCAGAACGGCGTGTCGTTCCGGTTCGTCACGCTATAGTGCAAAATAATAAAGTCGCGGATAGTCTCAATTTCGAATCGCGCTTGTTTATTGAATTCATCGATATCCGTCTGTTCGATTCTGTTGTGCGGGAACATCTGCATTAGACGAATCGCACTTCTTTGAATAAGGTGAATACTGGTTGATTCGAGCGGCTCCAGGAATCCGCTTGATAAACCGATCGCTACGCAGTTCTTACTCCACTGTTTCAAGCGCTGACCAGGACGAAACTTGATAACGCGCGGCTCCGTAATCAGTTCGCCTTCGATGTTTGCCAGTAAGGTCTCGCGCGCGTCTTCATCGCTGATGTAGCGGCTGCAATAAACCATGCCGTTGCCAACGCGATGCTGCAATGGAATGCGCCATTGCCAGCCGGCCTCACGCGCGATCGATCGCGTATACGGTATCGCCGGGCCGGTCGATTCAGTCTGCACTGCGACGGCGCTCTCACAAGGTAACCAGTGCGACCAGTCTTCATAACCGGCATGCAGCGTCTGTTCGATAAGCAGCCCACGAAACCCGGTGCAGTCGATAAACAGATCGCCTTCAATCTCCTTACCAGAGTCCAGCGTAAGCGACGTAATGAAGCCCGAATCCGAATCAGTGTTGACCCTGACGATCTTGCCCTCGATTCGTACCGTACCGTCTTCCTCGCTGAGCTTCCTTAAGAACTTTGCGTACAACGTAGCGTCAATATGAAACGCATAGTTAAGCCCGTTTTTCGGCAAGTGTGCGAACTTGTTCTCTTGTGCTGCCCGTAACTCAAGGCAATAGTTACCGAACTCCTCGGCAATTCCTTTCTGCCGACCAGCTAACCAGATGTGCTGGAACCCGGCACTCCAGTGGTCTGTACCGGTGTTGCCAAATGAATGGATATAGTCCTCGTTTACATCGCGCCAGTTTTCGAACGATATGCCGAGCTTGAACGTCGCCTGTACCGCGGCCATGAACTCCGGCTCGCTAATCTGGCACAGCTGGTTGAACTTCACCAGCGGTGGAATGGTTGCCTCTCCGACGCCTACCGTGCCAATCGCGTCCGATTCGATGAGGCTGATGTCGAGCACCTTACCCATGGTCTTCGACAACATCGCCGCGACCATCCAGCCGGCGGTACCGCCCCCGGCGATAACGATCTTCTTTATGCCTTCGCTATTCATGTCAGTCCTGTATTCATTCTGTGCGTGAGTATTAGCGATTCAGTTTGTTCAGCAGATCTGCTCGCAGCTTCCTCGCGATCTGCTCGTCAATCGGCTTCAATATGCCCCGAGCCCGTTCCGGAATATGCTCGAATGTGCTGTCATCAACACCGAAAACATAATATTGGAAGATGTCATGCCACACCTTACGTTGTTCCGGCGGAAGATCGCGAATGGTCAGGAGGGCATGATTCAATGCGTTGACCGGCGTACCCATGTAATCGGGTGATTGCCGCCACCAGTAGTTTATCAGTACATTGAAGCTGTCCAGGCCTTCGACGTGATGCCACCACATACTCGGAATAAACAGTGCATCACCGGGTTCCATCTCCGCCACCCGCGCA
>CAYTNO010000349.1:0-2974 GCA_964439125.1 uncultured Woeseiaceae bacterium
GAAGAAGAAGAAGAGTACGACGAACCTGATGCGAGCGACGAGCCCGTCATCCCCGAGATGACTGAAGAGGAATTGACGATCAACATGATGATCGATCAGGAACTCTTGAGCGTTGCCGTGGAGGACGAAGACGGCTTCGCATCCACAATCGTGCAAAAGCAGCCTGACAAGAAAGTCGAGGGAGAAATTGGCGGCAACAAGAACATAAAAAGGGCAGAACCACTTTTCGAAACCATTGTTATGGAGGGCGAGTCTGTACGCGGAGATTCGGTGCCCGGCGATGCCGACCGCGAGAAACTCGCTCCTGACGATGGGGTCGCATTGCGCGACAAGATCCGCGCCGCGGGCAACGCTGAACAAGAGTACCGAGCGACCAACCGGCCGAGCATCGGCATGATCGCCGCTGCAATTGCGTTAGTGCTGATGCTGGGTCTGCAATTAATGCACCAATCGCGTGAAGCGCTGGCGACGAACCCGGCGTTTAACAGCGCCGTCGGACCTGCGTATCGCGCCCTCGGCAAACCCCTTACACCGGCCTGGGATATTAGCGGCTGGCGATTCGAACAGACCAAGAACAGCGTAGATGAGGCCAATCAGTTGCTGACAATCTACACACGAATCGGCAACAAATCGGACAAGGCGCTCGCCTACCCGCTTGTGCATGTGTCAATGACAGATCGTTTTGAAGATATTATAGGCAGCCGCGTTCTCGAACCTAACGTGTACCTTGCCGCCAACGCCGACCCGCGCAGACTTGTGGCGCCAGGCAATACTTTCGACGCGGTCATTTCGGTCGAATCCCCCTCCGAAGAGGCAACCGGGTTCAAGCTGAACGTTTGCTACCGGCTGGCAAGCGGCGATTTGCGCTGCGCGACCGAAGACTTCAAATAAGTCGCGGCTATAATGCCCCGCATGAAGATCGGACCCTACGAACTGTCCAGCCCTTTCGTGCTAGCGCCCATGGCCGGCGTGACCGATGCTCCTTTCCGGCGTTTGTGCCGGCAGTTCGGCGCAGGAATGACAACGTCGGAGATGACGACGGCCGACACGAGCCTGTGGCAAACCGCCAAATCCCGCCATCGCCTCGACCTGGATCTCGATGCCGAACCCGTGGCGGTTCAAATAGCCGGCTCGGATCCCGAGCAGCTGGCAACGGCCGCAAGAGCCTGCATTGCGCGTGGCGCCCAGATCATCGATATCAATATGGGCTGCCCGGCCAAGAAAGTGTGCCGGAAACTGGCCGGTTCGGCGCTGCTAAAGGACGAAAAACTCGTTGAGAAGATCCTGCGAACGGTCGTCGATGCTGTGGAGGTGCCAGTTACCCTCAAAATGCGCACGGGCTGGGATCCGGAGCACCGCAACGGCGAAGCCGTAGCCCGACTTGCTGAGGATTGCGGCATACAGGCGCTGGCTGTCCATGGCCGAACGCGCGCGTGCCGCTACCGTGGCGAAGCAGAATTCGAGACGATTGCGCTCATCAAGAATGCCGTCAGCATCCCGGTATTGGCCAACGGCGATATCACCACTGCCGAGAAGTCGCTTGAGGTTCTGCGTGTAACTAATGCTGATGGCTTGATGATCGGCCGTGGTGCACAAGGACGGCCGTGGGTATTTCGTGAACTTTCGAACTATCTCCTGCACGGCAATACCGGTACACCGCTAGAAAAAAATGAATTGCGTGATATCATGATCGGCCACTTGGGAGACTTGCACCGGTTTTATGGAGAGACAACCGGTGTACGAGTGGCTCGTAAGCATCTGATCTGGTACTGCAAACATCTCGTCGACGCAGACGACTTTCGCTACCAGATCGTGCGCGTCGAAAGTGCTCAGGAACAACTTCGACTAACGCAGGAATACTTCAACCGGGAGGGGGGAGGTATTTCAATCGCGGCTTAGTCGCTACAGGATTTGACTGACGTGGCTCAAAAGAAAAATAAGAAAAACAAAGAATTGAGGGCCAAACAAAGTAAGAAGCCACTCCATGAGCACACCGAAGACGCCCTCAACCAATATTTCGCCAACCTGAACGGTGACCGCCCGGGCGAATTGTACGATCTTGTTATGGGGGAGGTTGAGCGACCACTATTTAAGGCCGTCATGGACTATACCGACGGCAACCAGAGCCAGGCGGCAGGCATCCTCGGCATAAACCGCGGCACGTTGCGCAAGAAACTTAGAACGTATTCCTTGATCCATAAATCTCTTTCCTAACAACCACTTAAGCCAGGTGAATTGATGTTGACGGTGCGACGAGCGCTTATCAGCGTGTCCGATAAGCGTGGGCTAGTTCCCTTTGTGTCCGGTCTGGCAGACCTGGGCGTCGAAATTATTTCAACCGGTGGTACCTGCCGCGCGCTGCGTGAAGCGGGCATTGATGTTATCGAAGTTGCGGAGAAAACCGGCTTCCCGGAGATTATGGACGGGCGTGTAAAAACGCTGCATCCAACCATTCATGGCGGGCTACTGGGTCGCCGCGGCACCGACGAAGGCGTGATGGCCGAACATGACATCGAGCCCATCGACCTGCTCGCCGTTAATCTGTACCCGTTTGAACAGACCATCGCTCGCGATGACGCGACGATTGATGACGCTATCGAGAACATCGATATTGGCGGCCCGGCGATGATCCGCGCTGCATCAAAAAACCACGAAGGCGTCGCTGTTGTTGTCGACCCGGACGACTATGCCAGCGTGCTCGAGTCACTGCAGAAGAACGAGTTGTCGCTCGAAAGCCGTCGACGCCTGGCGGCAAAAGCCTACGCCCACACCGCCAGCTACGACACCGCGATAACCCGGTATCTTTCAAAATCACTCAATGACAGCCCGCTGGGTGAACGGATCCTGCACGCAGGAAAGCTAGTACAAAGAATGCGTTACGGCGAAAACCCGCATCAGGATGCGGCGTTTTACATCGACCAGCAGGCACCGAAGGACTCGCTCGCGACAGCTGAGCAGTTACAGGGGAAAGCAC
>CAYTNO010000350.1:0-2969 GCA_964439125.1 uncultured Woeseiaceae bacterium
GAACACAAAATCAGCCGAAAGTGCGCATACTGTCGAAAAGTTTTGTTACGCGGGAGCATCACATGTCTGAGCAATTCGACAATCCAATGGGTCTGGACGGATTTGAGTTCGTCGAGTTCGCCTCACCTGAATCCGGAGTCCTGGAATCGGTCTTTCATCTGCTCGGCTTTGACGCCGTGGCACGCCATCGCTCGAAGAACGTGACGCTGTATCGCCAGGGCGACATCAACTTCATATTGAATGAAGAGCCCGATAGTCTCGCAGCGTATTTTGCGCAGGAACATGGCCCGTGTGCCTGCGGCATGGCGTTTCGTGTCAAAGACGCGCATTTTGCCTACAACCGAGCACTGCAACTTGGCGCCCAACCGATCGATGTCCCGACCGGACCGATGGAATTGCGGTTACCGGCCATCAGAGGCATTGGCGGCGCACCGCTGTACCTGATCGACCGCTACACCAAAGGCAATACGTTCTATGACATCGATTTCGAATTCTTCGATGGCGTCGACCGGCACCCCGAGGGCTGCGGCTTCAAGGAAATCGATCACCTTACGCACAATGTTTACCGGGGCCGTATGGGCTACTGGGCAAACTTTTATGAAAAGCTGTTCAACTTTCGTGAATATCGCTATTTCGACATCAAGGGCGAGTACACAGGTTTGCTCTCGAAGGCCATGGCCGCGCCGGATGATCGGATTCGAATTCCCCTGAATGAGGAAGCCTCACAGGGAACAGGACAGATCGAAGAATTCCTGATGGCCTTCAACGGAGAGGGCATCCAGCACATCGCCCTGAGTTGCGACGACCTGTTTGCATGCTGGGATCGGCTCAAAGAGCGTGGCCTGAAATTCATGACGCCACCACCGGGTACCTACTATGACATGCTGGAAGACAGGCTTCCAAAACACGGCGAACCCATTGACGAATTGAAGTCACGCGGTATTTTGCTGGACGGGTCGACAGAAGACGGCGACCCTCGCCTCTTGTTACAGATTTTTTCGGACACGATGCTTGGCCCGGTATTTTTTGAGTTCATCCAGCGCAAGAAAGATGACGGATTTGGCGAAGGTAATTTCAAGGCACTGTTCGAGTCCATTGAACGCGATCAGATAGCCCGTGGAATCGTCGGCGAGCAAAAGGAGGCCCAATGAAACTCAAAAGAATTCACCATGTGGCCTATCGCTGCAATGACGCGAAGGAAACCGTTGAGTTCTACGAGCGCGTGTTGAATATGGAATTCATGCTCGCGTTCGCTGAGGACCAGGTCCCCTCGACAAAGGAACCCGACCCATACATGCATGTGTTTCTCGATGCCGGCATGGGCAATGTGCTCGCGTTCTTCGAATTGCCGACACAACCCGAGATGGATCGCGATCACAACACACCGGAGTGGGTACAGCACCTGGCCTTCGAACTCGAGAATTACGACGCATTACTCGCAGCGAAAGAACATGTCGAAGCCGAGGGAGTCGATGTCATTGGGCCGATCAATCACGGCATTTTTCAGTCGATCTACTTTTTTGATCCGAACGGCCACCGGCTCGAGCTCGTTGCCAATACGCAGACTCAGGAACAGATCGACGAGCTCAAACGTGTCGCACCGGATATGCTTGAGGAATGGAGCCGCACCAAGAAGGCTCCGCGCCACGCAGCCTGGCTGCACGAGCTCGAATTCCGGGGGTAGTGAATAGTGAAACTCGCAACACTTAAAAGTGGCCGTGACGGCCAACTCGTCGTCGTATCGCGCGACTTGAGCCGATATGTGTCGGCTGCCAGCGTAGCACCAACACTGCAGGCAGCGCTCGATGACTGGGCGAAAACCCGCCCGCAGCTCGAGGCACTCGCAGCGGCGCTCGAAGCCGGAAATAGCGGCGAAGCTTTCGATCAGAGTGCCTGTGCATCACCGTTACCACGCGCCTATCAGTGGGCCGATGGTTCCGCGTACGTCAACCACGTTGAACTTGTTCGCAAGGCACGTGGTGCCGAGATGCCGGACAGTTTCTGGACTGAGCCACTCATGTACCAGGGTGGCTCTGACTCATTCCTCGCACCGAGAGACGACATCCCAATGGGGGACGAGGCCTGGGGTATCGACTTCGAGGCCGAAGTGACCGTGATCACCGATGATGTGCCTATGGGCGTCAGTGCAGCAGATGCCGGCCAGCACATTCGCCTGATCATGATCGTCAACGACGTGTCGCTGCGCGGACTGATTCCAGGTGAGTTGGGCAAGGGCTTCGGTTTTTTCCAGTCCAAACCATCCAGCGCATTCTCGCCAATCGCCGTCACGCCGGATGAACTCGGCGATGCATGGGCCGATAACAAAGTGCACCTGCCATTGCTGTCGACCCTGAATGACGAACTATTCGGCAAGCCCGAGGCCGGAATCGACATGACCTTCGATTTCAGCCAGCTCGTTGCGCACGCCGCGAAGTCACGCCCGTTGGGTGCTGGCACGATCATCGGCTCTGGCACTGTCTCGAACAAACTTGATGGCGGTCCCGGCAAGCCGGTCAACGAAGGCGGCGTGGGCTACTCATGCATTGCTGAACAGCGCACGATAGAAACGATTCAGGACGGCAGTCCGACGACATCGTTCATGCAGTTCGGTGATCGCATCCGCATTGAAATGTGCAACGCCGATGGCGAGTCAATTTTCGGAACGATCGATCAGACCGTTATCCGTTACACCGCGTAGAATGCCCGGGTGACGATAAAGCTCTACAGTTACTGGCGTTCTTCGGCGGCGTACCGCGTTCGTATTGCGCTCAATCTCAAGGGTCTCGATCACGAGATCGTGCCGGTCTCATTGCATCCTGGCGAGGCAGAGCATCGCCAGGATGCATACCGTGCACGCAACCCGCAGATGCTCGTACCGTTTCTCGAAGATGGCGATTTCAGCACGGGTCAATCGATGGCCATCCTCGAATACCTTGAAGAAACGTACCCCGAACCTGCGCTGTTACCAG
>CAYTNO010000351.1:0-2965 GCA_964439125.1 uncultured Woeseiaceae bacterium
AAGGCAGACGGGCTTGAAGGCTTCGTCAGGGGCTGGGAGTTGCAGGGCAACCTGCCGTTCCACAAAGTCTCGGAAGCACTGGACGGCTTGGGTTTGATCGCGTCGGTAGCATCGTATGATGGCGAGTTGGACGGCGGCCAGCCGGTACCAGGCTTGTCGAAGAGATCATTCCAGTCGACTCTCTACTATGAGAGAGGCGGTTTTCAGGCGCGTGTTTCGTGGACCAAGCGCAGCGCGTTCTCAACAGAGACACCTCAGTTGAGCCTGGCGCTGACGCCGGCTGTTGATCAGGGCGCGGAACTGATCGATGCGCAGATCGGCTTCGACTTCGGTCTTGCCGGAATTGACGCACTCGACGGTCTGTTTATCTCGCTACAGGGTCAGAACCTGACGGACGAGGACACGTTGCAAACGAACAACGACTCGCGAGAAGTCACGAAGTATCAGACCTTCGGCGCGAACTATCTGTTGAACGTCAATTACAGGTTCAAGTAACCTCGCATGGCTTTAGCCAAAAACCCTGCCAGCGTCGCTGGCAGGGTTTTTTTATGCAAAAATCAAATGCCTGATAAAGTTGCTCGATCGTCTTCGCTGTACGCACAGAGGGTGGGGGTCAAATGAAGGACAAGATAAAGAAAGTCGTGATCGTCGGTGGCGGGACTGCCGGCTGGATGTCCGCAGCACTACTCAAACGGTTGTATGCGGACCAACTGGATATCGAACTCGTTGAATCGGAAGATATCGGCATAATTGGCGTCGGCGAGGCGACCATCCCGCCAATCCAGTTAGCCAACAGCGTACTCGGGCTTGATGAAGCTGAATTTCTTCGTGAAACGAAGGCGACGATCAAGCTTGGGATTCAATTCGAAAATTGGCGAGTCCAGGGTGAAAAGTATTACCACACCTTCGGCGCGCCGGGGCGAAGCCAGGCATTCTGCCATTTTCATCATTTCTGGGTTCGTGCCCAGCAAGCAGGATACGAATCGAATCTTTGGGACTATGACCTGAATTACCTCTGTGCCGAGGCCGGAAAATTCGCCAAATTGCAGGTCAAAGACCAGGTCTGGGAAATGCAATACGCGTATCACTTTGACGCTTCGCTGTATGGCCAATATCTTAGGAAGTACAGCGAAAAACTCGGGGTGAAGCGCACAGAAGGCATGATTGAGCAGGTCAGCACTCATGCCGAAAGCGGCTATGTTGAGACCCTGACGTTGAAAGACGGCACGGAGATCTCTGGCGATTTCTTTGTTGACTGCTCCGGCACGCGGGGTCTGCTCATCAGCCAGGCGCTGGAAACGGGCTATGAGGACTGGGGTCATTGGCTGCCTTGTGACCGTGCCATGGCGGTGCCGTCAGAGAGGTTTGAAAAGACCTTGCCATACACCCGGTCCATTGCGCATTCGGCGGGTTGGCAATGGCGAATTCCCCTTCAACATCGCAATGGAAACGGCCTGGTCTACAGTAGCCAGCACTACAGTGATGACGAGGCAGCGGACATTCTGCTGAATAACCTGGACTCGAAAGCAATCGCCGAGCCGAAGATCATTCCCTTTAGAACCGGGCGTACGAGCAAGCAGTGGAATCGCAATGTTGTGGCAATCGGTTTGTCGAGCGGCTTCCTCGAGCCTCTCGAGTCCACGAGTATTCATCTGATTCAATCTGCCATCGTGCGGTTGATTACACTGTTCCCGCACGCCGGTGTCACAACGCAACTGATGGACGAATATAACCGGCAATCTCAAGACGAATTCGAATACATTCGCGACTTCATCATCTTGCACTACCACCTCACTGAACGAGACGACAGTGAGTTTTGGCGCGGTGTACGCGATATGGATGTGCCGGAGCGCATCACAGAAAAAATGGATTTGTTCAGGGCAACGGGCACGCTGACAAAGGACAATATGGATATCTTCCTCGAGTCCTCGTGGCTTCAGGTCATGTTGGGGCAGGGAATCATGCCCCAGGATTATCATCCGCTAGCCGATACCTTGACTGACGAACAGCTCAGGGAAAAGCTGGAAAACACGAAGAAGACAAAATTGCAGCCAATGCCAAAGATCCCCAGTCATGACGACTTTCTGGAGATGTTCTGTAAGGCAAGCTGACGATGATACCCAAGAAGACTGTCATGCCAGGAGGCACTGAAGAAATGAGACTAGCCAGTATGCCGATCAAGATTTTTTCATTCGTCCTGCTGGTGGTGTGCGTTGTTCTTACCGCGAACGCCGCGGAATACAAGTTGTACTACCTGGGCGGTCAGTCGAACATGGAGGGTTTCGGTTACGTCGATGAACTGCCGAAGGATGCGACGCATGCGTCTCCAGACGTAATGATCTTCACGGGACAAATGGCGCTCGATAATGAAACGCACGGCGGCGTTGGAATCTGGGAACCCTTGCAGCCGGGGCATGGCACCGGCTTCAAGACGGATGGCAAAAGCAACCAGTTGTCGAATCGATTCGGTCCGGAGCTATTGTTCGGCCAGACGATCGCGGATCTCGCGCCCGGTTCGAAAATCGCCATTATCAAGTACGCACTCGGCGGTTCTGGGCTGGCAGATGGCGTCGGCTACGGTAATTGGCACCCCGACTTCTCCGACGGTGCCGGCATCAACCAGTACGACCACGCATTGACGACAATGCGCAATGCGTTAGCACACGCCGACATTGATGGCGACGGTGTCGTCGATCGATTGATACCGTCGGGAATAGTATGGATGCAGGGCGAGGCAGACGCCTTTGACAGCCAGGCGGCCGCTGATGAATACCGGGCGAACCTGGAAAGATTAATGAATTTGCTTCGAGCAGCGCTGCGCGTTGACGACTTGCCGATCGTCATCGGCAAGATTACGGACTCGGGCATGGAGGAAGATGGCTCGGTAATGAACTACATCGAAACGGTGCAGCAGGCGCAACAAGATTTCGCAACCACTGACGCCTGCGCGGCCTATGTCACGGTT
>CAYTNO010000352.1:0-2961 GCA_964439125.1 uncultured Woeseiaceae bacterium
CGGGATGAATTCAGGGAAACCTTAACAGTTCGGCTGATGGCAATCCTGAGCCAAGTCGGCGGTACACCGCCGGAAGGTGCAGAGACTACCTGAGAACTTCAGTGTTCTTAATTACAGGCTAGAGCGTCCCGCCCCTAACAATTCGGTTGAGGGTGATGAGATAGTCCGCTCCATTCAGAAATGATTGGGTATAGCGAATCCCTTGGTCGTAGGTTCGAGTCCTACCGGGCCCACCAATTTACAATTGCAAAATCGCCACGTAATGGCTGACGCTACCGGCCAATACGAACAGGTGCCAAACCCCGTGACACCAGGGGTACCAGCTGTCCAGCGCGAAAAAGACGACGCCCGACGTGTAAAACACGCCGCCGGCAATCAGCCAGCCGAAACTCTGAGCCGACAGTCCAGCAAAAAACGATTCTGGAAAAAGAACGCAAAGCCAGCCCATCAGCAGATATATGATCACCGGCAGGATCCGCGCTCCGCGGCGCGGCAGCGCATCCAGGATCATGCCGAACGCGGCCATGCCCCAAACTGCCCCGAGTATCCACCAGCGCGGGCTTCCACTCATCGCGACGACGATAAATGGCGTATAGGTGCCGGCGATCAAAAGGTAGATCGCCTGATGGTCGACCTTCTGCAAGATTTCTTTCGCCGACCCGGAAACGCTGTGATACAGCGTAGACGACAAATACAGAACAAACAGCGACACCGCATAGATGGTGTAACTCAATATTCTGCCAGGCTCACCATCGATGCTCGCCATTGTTATGAGTACCGCGCCACCCACAAGTGCCAGGCTCGCGCCAACGAGGTGGGTAATGCTATTAAATCTTTCGCCCTTGTACATTGCTGCCGAGATTCTCCTGAGTAATATCGATACTGCCCGTACCAGACTGAGCTAAACTGCCTAATATAATACCGGTTCCTAGAGATTTGTCATGAACGTTGTACTTGTCACAGGCGCGAGCTCGGGGATAGGCGCCGCCATCGCTATCGCTTTTGCAGAAGCCGGTTGGTCCGTTATGGCCGCCGGACGTGACGAGGGTCGCCTCGGCGAAGTCGCGGATGTTTCGGAAAAAATTTCCACCTGGACCGGTGAGCTCGAAGAGTCGACAGACTGTGACGAGCTTATCGCAGATACCATCGACGAATTCGGCGGCCTGGACTGCCTCGTTAATGCGGCCGGCGTAATTATAAGAAGCAATACCGAAGACACAAGCGACGAAGACTGGCGAGACACCCTGTCGATAAACCTCGACGTACCGTTCTTTCTTTCCCGAGCGGCTATTCCGCATTTGATGACGACTGAAGGCAGCATTGTCAATATCGCTTCGAATTGGGGGCTGACGGCCGGCGACCGTGCGGTTGCCTATTGCGCGAGCAAAGGCGGACTCATAATGATGACTCGGGCGATGGCGCTCGATCATGCAGCCGACGGCTTGCGAATCAACGCGATCTGTCCAGGTGGCGTCGACACGCCGATGCTTATTAGTGAAGTTGAGGAACAGGGTGGCGACGTTGCTGGCTTTCTGTCTGATGTTGCCGCGGAAAGTCCCAACGGTCGTATAGCGACGCCCGAAGAAATCGCCGGGCTTGCGCTATTTCTTGCGAGCGACGCGGCAAGTCATATGACGGGTACCGCCATTCCTATCGACGGCGGCTTGATGGCCTAAGCACCAACCAACATGCTGGAAACCAGCACTGTTGGAATACCCTGCGAAACCGGAACGCTCTGGCCATTCTTGCCGCAAGTCCAGCCGCCCATATCCAGTCGCGCGTCGTCGGCCACCATCGTGATTCGTTTGAGTAGCTCCGGGCCATTGCCAGTGATCTTGACGTCCTTGACCGGTGCGGTGACCTTGCCGCTTTCAACGAGCCAGCCGTTCTTTACGTGAAACGTGAAATCGCCCGCGCCAATCTGAACCTGGCCGTTGGTGTAAGTCTCACAAATAATGCCGTGATCCACAGCCTCGATGATTTCTTCCCTGGTGTGAGGGCCATCTTCCATAAACGTGCAGCTCATGCGCGGCATCGGCGTAAATTTGTAGGACTCTCTGCGACCTGAACCCGTTGGCATTAATCCATACTGCTTTGCACTAATCTGGTCGTGCAGGTAAGACTTGAGTACACCGTTCTCAACCATGACCGTACGCCCGGCTTTGTTACCTTCGTCATCGTAGTTCAGCGCACCGCGCTCACCCGGGATAGACGCCTGATCAACAACCGTGACAAACTGCTCGGCGACCTTCTTGCCGATCATGTCCGTGTAAACGCTCTCACCCTGGCGATTGAAGTCCGCCTCCATGGCATGTCCTATTGCTTCATGCAGCACAATTCCGCTGGCGCCGGAGGCGAGAATGACGGGCATCTCGCCCGCCGAAACACGGCGTGCGTCGAACAGGACCATTGTGCGATCAACGGCCTCCTGGACCATCGCACTGAGCCGCTCTTCGGTGTACCAGGCGAACTCCTCTCTTGCGGCTATGTTGGAATAGCCTGACTGCACTTCCTCACCCTTCTTCGCCGTAACAAGAACCGTCAGGCGCGTCATAGGCCGCCGGTCGGTTACAAGGCTACCGTCGAGCGTAGCAATCATCACGTGTTCGTCGCTATCTGCCCAATACACGGATACCTTTTCAACCGAAGGCTCGAGCGACCTCGCCTTTTCTTCGACGAACTTGAGTATGGGCATCTTTTGATCGACGCCGACATCAGCCCAGGGAAGCTTTGTCGAGTACATATCACCCATTTCTTTGGACGCAAATGCCTGCGGGGCTACAACTTTGCCACCGGCGGCGACAGCCGAAGCTGCTCGCGCTGCTGCCAACATCGATGGCAAGGTCAAATCCTCTGTGAATGCGTAGCCCGTTTGTTCGCCAATTACGACTCGCAGACCGACACCTTGCTGAATGTCGGTTTTTGCGTCCGAGACAATACCGCCTTCGAGCGCCAGCGAGT
>CAYTNO010000353.1:0-2931 GCA_964439125.1 uncultured Woeseiaceae bacterium
GAATTTTCTTGCCAATCTTGTTAGAACCTTCGAGCACGACAACTCGGCGACCGCGCTTGCCGGCGCCGATGGCGCACATCAGCCCGGCTGCGCCACCGCCAAGGACTATGACGTCGACGCTGTTCAGATCAGCGACATCACAGCGGCGACAAACGACCAGACCAGAAGCACGGCGATCGCAAGCACCCCGATCGTAAAGCCATTGGAGCGACTAGCGGGATCCTTCAGGTAGGCCGCACGATAAACAAACCGCCCAATAATAAAGAGGAGGCCAATGCCAGCGCCCCACAACGGGTTTACCAGGTACGCGTACATCCAGAGAGCCGGCACAAACACAACCAGTTGCTCCATGGTGTTCTGCTGGATCCGAAACATGCGCTCGAACTCAGGATGCCCGGCAATCGCCGGCGCTTTCACACCATGCTTGACCCGCATTGACCCGACCTGAATTGAAAACATCATGAATTGCATTAGCGCCAGCAACGTGACTATTGCAGTGTATTCAATATTTTCCATCTCGAAATTCCCTTAATTTTTGGTTATTTGTGAATATGCGGTGACATTTGGACGCCGGTCATTAAGATGATCGATGAGATGATCGCATCCTCCAACGACAAAGCTCAACCGAATCTGCTCGGACGCATCCTGGGCCCCGAGAAACACGAGTACGTAGCAGTTGCCTGGTCGTTCGCTTATTTCTCCTGTGTTCTCTCTTCTTATTACATCCTGCGGCCGGTACGCGAGCAGTTGGCGGTCGGCAGCGGGCCGAGTACGATTCCGTGGCTGTTCTTCGGCACCTTTATTACTATGATGATCGCGACGCCGATTTTCGGTTGGGTCGCGTCACGATATCCACGCCGCCAATTTCTCCCCTGGGTCTATCTGTTCTTCATCAGCAACATCTTAGTCTTTTGGGCTGTCTTTTCCATCGCAATCGACAGCAACTCGGGCCATGTATGGCTCGGACGCGTGTTTTTTGTCTGGCTCAGTGTCTTCAATCTGTACGTAGTGTCTGTGTTCTGGAGCTTCATGGCGGACATCTACACGCGCGAGCAAGGTCGACGGCTGTTCGGCATCATCACCGCTGGCGGCAGCATTGGCGCCCTCCTGGGCGGAATAGCCACGAGCGTTCTGGTCGTGAAAATCGGTTTTCAGAACCTGCTTCCTATCGCAGCCGTACTACTGCTGATCGCAGTTTTTTGCATCTCTCGATTACGGAAATGGGTGGAACAAGGTCATATTGACGACGTAGCCGAAACCGCAGCGAGCCAGAAGCCCCTGGGTGGAAATCCCTTTAGCGGCATTACGCACGTATTCTCGTCGAAGTACTTCGGCGGCATTGCGACTGCATCGATCATTGCAAGTTTATTGGGCACCGCGCTTTACATGTTCATGGCGCAAATGGTCGAAGACTCCATACCTGGTGCTGACGAACAGACCCGGTTTTTCTCAAACATCAACATCGCGGCCAACGTACTGGCTCTTGTCGGCCAGTCGCTTGTCGTCAGGCATTTAGTACACCGATTTAACATCGGCGTGTCCATGTCGTTATTGCCTATCGCCTCTGTTGTAGGTTTCATATTGCTCGCGATCGAGCCAACACTGGCAATGGTCGCAATAGTAACCGTGATCAGGCGAGGACTGGGTTTCGGCTTCAGCAAGCCAACAACCGACATGCTTTATTCGGTCGTTACACCAGAAGAAAAATACAAATCGAAGAACTTCATCGATACCGCTGTATATCGTTTTGGAGATCTGGTCGGAACCTGGTCAGTAAAAGGTCTCATCGCAGTGGGACTAACTACTCCGGCAATATCGGTCGCGATGTTGCCTTTCGCAGCCATCTGGGGCGTCGTTGCGTTGTGGCTGGGCCGCGACTATCGTCGCCAGGCCAAGCAACTCAGAGAGAAAGGCATCGCGTGATCCACGACGAGAGGTTGTGACCAGCATGAAGAACGCGAGTCTACTGCGTCGGTTCGGCGCAATTCTCTACGACAGTCTGCTTATTTTCGCGTTACTCATGTTGGTAACGACGATTTTCCTCATCCCTCGCGGCGGCGAAGCCGTGGAGCCTTATACGGTGACACACCAAATCACTTCCTTCGCGGTCATATTCGGATTCTTTGTCGGGTTTTGGAGTAAATCGGGTAGCACCCTTGGCATGCAAGCCTGGGGGCTACGCGTCGAAACGCCTGCTGGCGAAATACCGACATTCACGGTGGCTTGCATTCGTTTCTTTGCGGCGATGCTTTCCTGGCTACCCGCTGGTCTCGGTTTCATCTGGCAGCTGTGGGACAAGGATCAGTTAACCTGGCACGACCATCTCAGCGGAACACGACTCAGGTATTACCCGAAACCCATAAAAAACAAGTAACTAGCGTATTCGGGCAAGCGCAACAACAGTCACTATCGCCAGCACCGCCGACGGCAACCAGGCGAGGATAGCTGGATTCAAACTAAACACCTGCCCTGAGTTGGCCAGCATCTCGCTCGCGAGATAGTACGCAAGTCCTATCACCACCCCTATCATCAGGCGCGCGCCGGAACCGCCTGTCCGCAACGAACCAAAGACAAACGCGAGAGCCAATATCGGCATAATCATTACGGTCACGGTGCGGGCGACTCGATACCACAATTCAGTTTCGTAGCGATTTGAATCGAGACTATTGCGCTTCAGATAGCTAATGTAGCCGAGCAATTCCCTAGCGGACAGACTGTGCGGTTTAACCAGAGTGATGCCAAGCACTTCGGCATCAATATCGAACGACTCTATGGCCATTGACGACTCTACGACATGGACACTGTCGTTCTGAAACCGCGTCTCACGAAAATTTTCGAGTACCCACTGATCGTCGTCGTCGATACCGGAGTTCTCCGCCTTGGCTATGGCTTTGAGCATATTGTCTTCACCGAAGCGGAACATATAAATGC
>CAYTNO010000354.1:0-2927 GCA_964439125.1 uncultured Woeseiaceae bacterium
GAATCGTTTATTTCAGCAGCATCGTTCCAGGAGACCACGCGTGTCCTGACCGAGGCCTCGGTTCGTGGTCTTCGCGATGATCTTCGTGGCCTCAAAGAGAACGTCATCGTGGGTCGCCTGATTCCCGCGGGTACCGGTTTCGCGCATCACGCCGAACGCCGTCGTACTCGCGAACAAGATCTGGCGGATCAGCTGCAAGAGCTCGAACTGGCACAACAGCAGGCGCAAGCCGCAGTCGAGCTCGAAGGGTCTGAGGAAAGTGCGGAAGCAGTTCCGGAAGCCCCGACAGCAGAAGATAGAGACGCTGAGCTTGCGGCAGCGCTGGAGGCTGAGGTTGCTGCGGAAGGCGAAAAGGAAGCTACCTCGGACGCATAGAAAAAAAGGGTTTGTGGGGCGTGCTGCAGCCTGCTTGACAGCTTGATGCAGGCGTCTCTACAATGCCCGGCCTTAACCCCGGGGGCCGCATTAAAGCGGGCCTCGATTTTTCGGGGCAAATGTTGGATGGTCTCTTGACCTGAAAGCAAAAAACGCAAGAGATTCAATCACTTGCGAGATTGCCCAGACACCCGATGTCTGAGCCGTATGAGGTTCAGTGGTCGGGTGCGCGCGTTTTTTAGCGCAATATGATATTTGGATTAACAGAAACAGATGAGGGCCCCATGGCCACAGTTAACCAGTTAGTTAGGAAGCCGCGCGCTACAAAACCTGCCAAAAGCACGGTGCCGGCACTTGAAGCCAGCCCGCAAAAGCGGGGTGTTTGTACGCGCGTCTATACGACGACACCGAAAAAGCCGAACTCGGCCATGCGCAAGGTCGCCCGTGTGCGACTGACCAATGGCTTTGAAGTCACGTCATATATCGGTGGCGAAGGTCACAACCTGCAAGAGCACTCGGTTGTGCTGATTCGCGGCGGGCGTGTAAAGGATTTGCCAGGTGTGCGTTATCACACTGTTCGCGGCACGCTCGATTGTTCGGGTGTAGCAGACCGCAGACAAGGCCGATCCAAGTACGGCACCAAGCGCCCTAAATCATAAATCAAACAGCAAGGTATCGTAGGAGCGCCCCATGGGCGCGACAGATAAACCCAGAGAAAACAAATGTCCAGAAGATCACAGGCTCCGAAACGCACGATTCTGCCAGACCCCAAGTACAGCAGTGACCTGCTTGCCAAGTTCATGAACATGATCATGAATGACGGTAAAAAGTCAGTTGCTGAGCGCATCATTTATGGTGCTCTCGATCGCATTGCTGAGAGGGAGACGCAGACGGGCGACAAAGCGCTCGAGTTGTTGGAAACGGCGCTTGAGAACGTAAAGCCTATGGTCGAGGTAAAGTCTCGCCGCGTGGGTGGTGCTACCTATCAGGTACCGGTCGAAGTTCGGCCGGCTCGTCGCCAGACGCTGGCAATGCGCTGGGTTATCGACGCCGCCCGCAAGCGCAGTGAAAAATCGATGGCTTATCGCCTCGCTCACGAACTGTTGGATGCTGCCGAGAATCGTGGCACCGCGGTCAAGAAAAAAGAAGACACGCATCGCATGGCCGAAGCCAACAAGGCATTCTCACACTACCGTTGGTAGTTCCGAGAAGACGACCGAGCATCCCAGGATAATCAGGATCTTGATGTGGCCCGCACAACTCCTATCGAGCGCTATCGCAATATTGGCATCATGGCCCATATTGACGCGGGCAAGACAACCACAACGGAGCGTGTGCTTTTCTACACGGGTGTCTCGCACAAGATAGGTGAGGTACATGACGGCGCTGCCGTGATGGACTGGATGGAGCAGGAGCAGGAGCGTGGTATTACGATCACGTCGGCAGCAACAACCTGTTTCTGGCAGGGCATGGACAAGCAGTTCGATGAGCACCGAATCAATATCATTGATACTCCCGGGCACGTCGATTTCACGATTGAGGTAGAACGAAGCCTGCGCGTACTCGACGGAGCCGTAACGGTGCTGTGTTCCGTTGGCGGCGTTGAGCCACAGACAGAAACGGTATGGCGCCAGGGCGACAAGTACCGAGTGCCACGAATGGTCTTTGTTAACAAGATGGACCGTGCCGGTGCGGACTTTCTGCGTGTGGTAGAGCAGTTGAGAGAGCGCCTGGGCGCGAATCCAGTGCCAGTGCAGCTACCCATCGGGGCAGAGGACAAATTTGAAGGCGTTGTCGATCTGATCGGTATGCGCGCTATCTATTGGGACGATAGCAACCTGGGTATCACCTATGAGGCACGTGATATCCCGGCAGACATGCAGGCTGAAGCCAAATTTTGGCGAGCGAAAATGATAGAGGCCGCTGCTGAAGGCGATGAAACATTGCTCGACAAGTTTCTCGAGGAAGGCATGCTCGACGAACAGGAAATTCGTAAAGGACTGCGCGCGCGCACTCTGAAAAATGAAGTCGTTGTTGCCATGTGTGGTTCGGCGTTCAAAAACAAGGGCGTTCAGGCGATGCTGGACGCGGTTATCGATTTCATGCCCTCCCCGTTAGACGTTCCGGCAATTAAGGGTATTGGCAGTGACGAGTCGGAGGCCGAGCGGCATCCAAATGACGACGATCCATTTGCTGCGCTAGCGTTCAAGATTGCGACTGACCCGTTTGTTGGCAACTTGACGTTTTTCAGGGTTTATTCTGGTGTGCTGAACTCGGGCGATACTATTCTGAACCCGATCAAGCACAAGAAAGAACGCATTGGCCGGATCCTGCAGATGCATTCAAATGATCGCAAAGAGATCAAGGAAGTTGGAGCCGGTGACATCGCTGCGGCAGTGGGTCTCAAGGACGTTACTACGGGCGACACGCTCTGCGACGTCAAACAACCGATTACGCTGGAGCGTATGGAATTTCCTGATCCGGTTATTTCGGTAGCAGTCGAGCCGCGAACGAAGCCCGACCAGGAAAAAATGGGCATAGCGCTGCAAAAG
>CAYTNO010000355.1:0-2923 GCA_964439125.1 uncultured Woeseiaceae bacterium
ACTTGCTCGTTCGAATGCTCGACGAACAAGGCAACTCAGTACTACCGTCGGAGTTCTTGCCGGCAGCCGAACGCAATAACATGATGAAGAACATCGATCGGTGGATGATCAAAGCCGCTATCGACTTCTGCAACAACTCGAACGCAGATCGCGTTTTCGTTCGGCTTTCCAGGCAGTCGGTGCTCGACTCCTCAACGATCGCGTGGATGGAGCAGGAATTTGACAAGCGCGAATTCGATTGCACTCGCCTTGTCATGCAGCTGCCGGAGCGTGACGCAGCCAAACACATCAAGCAGACCCGCGCGGTTGTTAGGAAACTTCGCAAACTGGGCATCGGATTTGCTCTTGAAAACTATGGTATCGATCAGGAACGCTTTCAGATTCTGGACATCCTCAAGCCCGACTACATCAAGGTCGATGGCGAATTGATGCATACGCTGATCACCGACTCCAGCATGCAAAAAGCGGTTGAACGAATCGTGCGAGCTGCAGGTGAGCGCGGTATCAAGACCGTCGCCGAGCGAGTCGAGAATGCAAATGCCATGGCGGTGCTGTTTCAACTCGGCCTCGACTTCATGCAAGGACATTATGTTCACGAACCCGAGGTGGTTTTGGAGGACACAGACTCCGGAAAGCACGTCACTTTAGACGAATTGGTCGCAGCTAACGCGAACTGATTGATCCATAAAGAATTTGGAGTGTGACGTAGTTCACACTGCTGTGTTGGAACCATCCGTTAACTACTGCGCAACGGCAAAACATAGAATGGGCTGGCAATTCGTCGTTACAACGATACAGAGACTCGCAGACGCTTATTCCAAGGGGTGCCTAGAAGTGAAGAGAGCCACTAAATCCAAGTTTGATCCGGTCGCACGACCTGACATAGGACAAAGAATACTGATTCCAGCCCTGGTTGCTGTCGGTGGCAGCCTCGCCATTGGCCCGGCTTCGGCGCTCGAACTCAGTGACATCAAGGTTCACTCCACGCTTGGGCAGCCCCTGCGCGCAAGCATCGCGTATGCACTGGCACCGAATGAAGCATTGTCGGACACCTGCGTATCGCTGCAGCCCGGCCTTGCATCCGGTGGCTTGCCGTCAGTCAACCGCGCATCGCTCATCGTCGCCGATGGCGTCATCGCGATCACTGGCAGTTCGCTTGTACGCGAACCGCTCATGACCCTGCGAGTCAATGTCCGTTGCCCGTACACGCCGAACCTGAGCCGGGAATACATGCTCATGGTTGACCCGGCCGGCCGTGGAGATACGGCTGTGGCAACACCCGTTGCGTCTACGCCAATTGCATCCCGCCCTGTCGTATCAGCACCGGTTGCTGCAACTGCGCGGAGCGTTGCTCGCCAACGCCCGGTTAACACTGATCCGATCAGCGACATTACTCGTTACCAGGTACAACCCGGCGACTCGCTGTCTGAGATTGCGCAGCGTATCGAGAATCGTCCGGTTGGACTTTGGTCCACTGTTAATGCGATTTTTGACGCCAATCCAGGTGCTTTTCTCGACGCCGACCCGAACAAACTCAAAGCTGGCAGCTGGCTGAATCTTCCGGACTTTGCTGCAGCCGACGCTCCGACCGTCGACGCAGTAACTCCAACAGCCGCAGCAACGGCCATTGAAGACATGGATCCGGTTGCGGACAACGCTGCCTATGAACCGGCGGCCAGCGCCATGCCTGAGGCGCCTATTGCTGATTTGCAGCCAGGTGATGTCATTCTGGATGGCGACAATCCGTTCGTGACTCCTGCTGGCTCCGCGGAAACTGCCACTACCATTATTCCTGAGACCCTGCTCGATGCCCCCGAAGCATCGTCGACGTCGCCGAACGTTCCAGTTGCGGTCATTCAAACGTCGACGGCAGCTGAACCTTCAACAACAAACTGGTTGCTGTGGTTTGTTGGCGGCGGTATGACGCTAATTGCTGGTCTGTTTTTATTCGGTCGCTTCGGCAACCGCTTCGGTTCAACGCCGATTAGCGCAGCCGTCGTGGCACCGCGCAGACGTCAATCCGATGGCGATACGCAAAAGGTCGAGACGATTGCAGAACCGGATTTCGTATTCCCCGACGAAGCGCCGCTCCCCGGGCAGCTTGAGCTGGATGCCGACTTGATCGTTGGCACCGGATTGCAGGAAAGTACAGACGTCGATATCGGGCAGGACTTCGCATTTGCTGCAACGACGACTATCGATGTCGATCTGCCTGAGGAAATGTCCAGCGGTGATACGACAATAGAAACGAACATCATACCTCCGGTTCGTATCGATACGGACTCAATCCTCGAGAGTGAGGTTTTGCCGGAAGACGATGACTACGACATGTCGGTGATTATGGATGCGACCAAGATGCCGCATCCGGACGATATTACGGAACGCGATCTCGAAGCGATCCAGATGGATACAGACGACGGCACCCTGATCACCAACGAATACACGCTTAGCCAGGAAGTCGACTACAAGATTATCGAGCAGGACTACGAGGATGAGATGACGGCGACCCAGGCGCTCAACCTCGAAATCTCCAAGGCTTCTGCCGAGCTATCTGAACGGTTGGACGAAGATCAAGTCGACGCAACTGCAGAAATGCCACTGGCAACCGTCACCGAACTTGACGTTACTGCTCAGCTGCCCGCCAAGAACGACGACATCAGCGACGCCGACGACACGGGCATCAACCCGACGGTCAATATGGACGGCGATAACAACACCGTTGAGATACCGAGAGGCGACGATGCGAAAACGGTGGAAATGGAAATCGAGTCGGGCAAGGTCGACACCAAAGCCGGCTAGAAGTGATGTTCAGTTGCGTTAATCAGTGCTTGTGGGAGCGGCTATAGCCGCGACGGGTCTAGCCAATTGTGCTGATCAGTGCTTGTGGGAGCGGCTTCTCCCCTCAAGGGGGATAATAAGCCGC
>CAYTNO010000356.1:0-2899 GCA_964439125.1 uncultured Woeseiaceae bacterium
GTAGTGCGCCAGCCATTGTTGGTGCCGACAACGGTAGCGGTAGCCGAGAGCGAGGCGGATCTTGTCGAGCAACACAGAGAGATGCTTGAAAGCCTCGGGCTTGTTATCGATCGTGCGGGGCCGACCAGTCTCGTTGTTCGGGAAGTTCCCGCTTTACTCAAGAATTCAGATGCCGAGGGATTGCTGCGCGATGTCTTGTCGGATATCGCCGAAGCGGGGCAGAGCAACCGTGTAGAAGATGCCTGCCACGACTTCCTTGCGACAATGGCATGCCACACGTCGATACGTGCCAATCGCCAACTTACACTTGAAGAAATGAATGCGCTGCTGCGGGAAATGGAAACAACCGATCGCGCTGACCAGTGCAACCATGGGCGCCCAACCTGGACCATCATCACGATGGCGGAACTCGACCGCCTGTTTCTGCGCGGGCGGTAGATAGAGTCACGACGTGAATACGGCGATATGTCTTATGGGCCCAACCGCATCCGGCAAGACGGATGTCGCTATACAGCTGTGTCAACGTTTTCCATTGGATGTCATAAGTGTCGACTCAGCACTCGTCTATCGCGGCATGAATATTGGTACGGCGAAACCAGATCCAGACACGTTGCGGCATACGCCGCATCGCCTCATTGATATACGCAATCCCGATGAGGGCTATTCCGCGGGCGACTTTGTGCGCGATGCCCGCGCCGAGATGGATGCCATATTCGCGGCAGGGCGTGTTCCTCTGCTCGTGGGCGGCACAATGATGTATTTTCGCGCGTTAACCGGTGGTATTGCTGATCTTCCAGCGGCTGACGAGCAAATAAGGGCGGCCATCGACGCGGATGCCGCAGACCTCGGATGGCCGGCTTTGCACGAGCGTTTGCGAGATATCGACCCGGAGGCTGCAGAGCGGATCAACCCCAATGACAGCCAGCGAATTCAGCGGGCTCTTGAGGTGTTTATTGCGAGCGGTATGCCCCTGAGCAAATGGCAGCAGCAGGCGCGGGACGAAGCGCACAATGATGTCAGATTCATCAAGATCGCGCTGCAACCTGCCACGAGAGAGCTGCTGCACGCACGTATTGAGGAGCGACTAAACTTGATGTTAAACAATGGGTTTATTGAAGAAGTCAAAGAGCTTTATCAACTTCCGGGGCTGACCGCGAAAAGCCCCTCGATGCGTTCGGTCGGCTATCGCCAGATTTGGGAATACCTGGATGGCGAGACAACGCTTGATGAAGCAGGAAGAAAGGCGCTTTTTGCGACTCGGCAATTGGCCAAGCGGCAAATAACCTGGTTGCGGAGTGAGTCAGACCTGAATTTGTTTGACCCACTTGAAGTTGGCACGGTTGACGCTATATCTGCATTTCTGGTTGATCGGCTGGCGTAATTCACGCATTTGGAATTTCCGGCCTGTGATAGAATTTTCGACGTTAAAGCAGAACTCGCTAGGGCTACCGGCGCCACCGGTATGCGGTGTTCAAACAATGACAAAAATAAGGAGACCCCAACGTGGCTAAAGGGCAATCACTGCAAGATCCCTTCCTGAACATACTGCGCAAAGAAAAAGTGCCGGTGTCGATATACCTCGTCAACGGTATCAAGCTGCAGGGTCAGGTCGATTCATTTGATCAGTTTGTCGTGCTTCTCAAGAACAGCGTCAACCAAATGGTCTACAAGCATGCGATTTCGACGGTTGTACCGTCGCGCAATGTTCGTCTGCCGTTGCCGGATGACGAGGTCGAGGACGACTAGCTTGAAACCAACGGTTCCGCAGGAGGTCGTTTTTGTTTGAACGACCGCAAAGCGGCGAACGTGCAATCCTGGTTCACGCAAGTGCCGACGGCGCACCAGACGAATCCGAACGCGAAGAGTTTGCTGAACTGGCAAGGTCGGCAGGGGCGCTTATTGTCGATGAGATTATCTGCGCGCGGCGAAGGCCGGACGCGCGTTATTTCATCGGCAAAGGCAAGCTCGAGGACGTTGCCAAAAGTGCCGAGCGAAACTCAGCAGACCTGATTATTTCGTCGGCGGCGTTGTCTCCGAGCCAGGAACGAAATCTCGAAGGGCAGCTTAAATGCAGGGTGCTCGATCGAGCAGGCCTGATACTCGATATTTTCGCGCAGCGCGCGCGTAGTTTTGAAGGCAAACTGCAAGTCGAACTCGCACAGCTGGGACATTTGTCGACGCGCCTGGTGCGCGGCTGGACTCACCTCGAGCGACAAAAGGGCGGCATCGGCCTGCGAGGCCCCGGTGAAACCCAGTTGGAATCTGACAGACGTTTAATCGGTGCGAGGATTCGTCAGCTGAAGTCGCGTCTTAAGCACGTGGACGCCCGGCGGACAATGAACCGTCAAAACCGGGTGCTCGCGGAAGTGCCTACGGTCGCGTTGGTTGGCTACACCAACGCCGGTAAGTCGACACTCTTTAATGCGCTCACTGACGCCAGCGTCTTCGTCAAGGATCAGCTATTCGCAACACTGGATCCAACAGTACGGCGCCTGGAGTTGCCAAATGGCCGGGAGGTTGTCCTGGCCGACACGGTCGGCTTCGTGCGCGATCTGCCGCATGAATTGATAGCGGCTTTTCGCTCGACTCTGCAGGAGGCGCGAGAGGCCGATTTGATATTGCACCTTATCGATGCCAGCGACCCTAATCGATGGCAACGAATTCGGCAGGTTAATTCGGTATTGAAACAACTCGATGCCGACCAGGTGCCACAGATCCGGGTGTACAATAAGATCGATAAACTGGATCGCGAGCCGAAGGTCGCGAATAATCGCGCCGGTGAAGGGCGTGCGGTTTGGCTGTCGGCTGCGTCCGGTGAAGGTATCCCGATGTTGCTGGACGCCATCGGGCATCGGCTGCGTCGTGAGACCTTGCACGGCAAAGTACATTTGGATCCGAC
>CAYTNO010000357.1:0-2893 GCA_964439125.1 uncultured Woeseiaceae bacterium
GGCGATTTCGGACAAATCGCTGCAAACCAGCGTGAAATTGTGCTTTTTGTTGGTGCGCCGTATGCGGTGGATTCTGTCAATCGCCTTTTTATCACCAATGTGACATCCGAACGCATAGCTCGAGTCAGTCGGATAGGCTATCAGCCCTCCAGATTTGATAATCTGGACGATCTTGGCCACGCGGTGCGGTTGCGGGTCGGTTGGGTGAATTTCGATAAGTTTGGCCACGCGCGGATTGTAGGGAACTAATCACAGGACGCAAGAGCTGGAAGATACTGGCATAAGCCAGACTCGCACATGGTCAATGTTCGTCTGATTGGCTATTATGCCGCCCCTTAAATGCTACGAAGCACCTAAGTATGCAGCTGTTTATCGACTACCTGCCGATTCTGTTCTTTTTCGGCGCGTATTTTTACGAAGATATCTATTTCGCCACAGCCGTGCTGATGGCGGTAATGCCACTCGTCCTCCTGATCCAGTGGTTCATTACGCGTAAGCTCAACAAGATCTATCTTGCTTCCACCGTCCTCGTTCTGGCGCTGGGTTCGGCCACGCTATATTTTCGCGATCCTCTATTTCTGTACTGGAAACCAACGGTGCTCAACTGGGCGATCGCACTTGCCTTTCTCGGCAGCCAATTCATTGGCGACAAAACGTTCGTGCAACGCATGATGCAAAATGCGGCGCAATTGACGCCCGCGCAGTGGAGACGCCTGAATTCGATCTGGGCCGTATTTTTCGCTGCCGTCGGTTGCATCAATTTGTATGTTGCGTTCACATTTAGCGAAGCGACATGGGTCAAGTTCAAGTTATTCGGAATGTTTGGAATCACCATCATCTTTGTCATTATTCAGACCGTATGGTTGACCATGACGATTAAAGAGAATGAATCTGCTGACCCGAGCTCGGAGTCCTGACAATGTGGTACGCCGTCATTAGCGAAGACAACGACGATAGCCTCAATGCACGATTGGGCGCTCGGCAGGCTCATCTCAACAGACTTACGAAACTTAGGGATGAAGGCCGGCTGCTGGTTGCCGGGCCACACCCGGCAATAGACGCGGAGGAGCCTGGCTCAGCCGGATTCACGGGCAGTCTCGTAGTGGCCGACTTTTCGTCACTTGAGGCGGCCCAAGAGTGGGCCGTGCAAGATCCTTACATGGAATCTGGTGTCTACCGCCATGTTGCGGTGAAGCCTTTCAAGCTGGTGCTCCCATGACAGAATATCGGGTACAGGAAATCGAGAGGTTGCTCGCAGCGGCGCTGTCTCCATCGGAACTGCTTGTGAAGGATCAAAGCCACTTGCATGCCGGGCATGCCGGCGCAAAGGAAGGTAAAGGGCACTTCGAGGTGATCGTTGTGTCAGAGAAGTTTGATGGTCAAAACCGTATCGCACGACATCGAATGGTTTATGATGCGCTCGGTATTTTCATGGACAGCGATATTCACGCTCTTAGGATCAACGCATTTTTACCGTCCGAAAGATAGATTTCTTTCGACAGACAGATTCAATTCAACTGAGGATTACTTTATGACTATCTCCCCCTGTTCCAGGTCGAATGGAACGTCTCTGACTTTAGCGGCTTTAGGTGCTGCATTGCTGATGATCGGAACCTCAGCGACCGCCGAAACCGTTGCAACAATCAACGGCGTCGATATCGATCGGTCGATCGTTGATATTTATCTTGAGAGCCGCACTCAAAAACCAGCTGCCCAGGCAACACCGGCTGAGCGTGACACCATCATGCAGGAGATATTGGATATCTACTTGCTGACGACGCAACCGATCGCCAATGAGTTGGCGAAAGACCCCCGCGTAAAGGCACAGTCGGAGCTCCAGCACCGCGGGATTATTGCTCAGGCCGTAGCGACCGATTTCTTCTCCAAGAACGCTGCCACTGACGAAGAGATTCTTGCTCAGTACCAGATTCAACTAGAGCTCGCTCCATCCTTACAATTTAAAGCTCGCCACATTCTCGTTGAAACACAGGCGGCTGCGGAAAGTCTTATTCCCCAACTCGAAGAAGGTAGCGATTTCGAGGAACTCGCCAAAGCCCACTCCACGGGTCCGTCCGGCCCCAGCGGCGGTGACCTTGGTTGGTTTTCACCCGAGCAAATGGTCAAGCCATTTTCAGACGCGGTCGCTGGCATGAGCGACGGAGAGTTTACAAAGGAACCTGTGCAAACACAGTTCGGTTGGCATGTGATTCTTCGTGAGGAATCTCGGGCTCACGAACCGCCGACTCTTGAAAGTGTTCGCGACGCTGTTAAGCAGCAGGTCGAGCAAACAAAATTTCAGAGCTACCTCGAAAAGCTCCGCGCAGACAGCGGCGACTCCGACTGACTTAACTTAATGCGGATATTTGCGAATTTAGGGCGCTTTCAGGCGCCCTTTTTTCGTTTTGGCTTGCTAAGTGTGAAACCAATCACACCTGCACCAAGGCAACGAATCTAGTATTGCTTCGTGGTCGCGCCTAATCGCTCGGGAGCGGCCTCTCCAACCCTCGCATCTCCCTTTTGGTTGATACGAGAACTAAGTCGGCAGGGACGCCGACTTTTTTATGGGCGATACAAACAGCTCCCAAAGTCCCAATAAGAAAAAGGCCGCATCTGCGGCCTTTTCTTTTGGTACCAGGGTGCAAGACTGATGCCTTTTCACCTACTCCGATGAGCGCTTTATCGGAGCACCTAGTTTGCCAGGAACAGTTCAGTCTGATCGATTACACGGTTACCTAACATCACTCCACCGAGCGCCGGCTGAGTGCCGATAACCGTAATCGCAGCACCTATTCCATCGAAACCATCGCCACCCATGGATGACGTGTAGTCAACCGTCAACTCACCAATCTTGGCTGTGCCAAGGTTGAAGTCAATGGATGACGGAATTCCCGTT
>CAYTNO010000358.1:0-2883 GCA_964439125.1 uncultured Woeseiaceae bacterium
ATTGTGCCGCGCGCCATAATAATTGGCGGCAAAGCCGCGCCGGGCTACGAAATGGCGAAGAGTGTCATCAAATGCATCAACAATGTCGCTCGTATCATCAACACCGACCCGGCAATGAACGACCGCCTTCGACTCATCTTTTATCCCGACTACAACGTGTCAGCGATGGAATTGATCTGCCCGGCGGCAGAACTATCCGAGCAAATCTCAACGGCCGGCAAAGAAGCCTCCGGAACTGGCAACATGAAGTTCATGATGAATGGCGCGATCACGATGGGCACGCTCGACGGCGCAAACGTGGAAATTCGCGAGGCGGTTGGCGAAGAGAACTTTTTCCTCTTTGGCCTGACAGTCGATGAGATCAACGAACGTCGTGGCCGATACGACCCGCAGGCTATTATTGAGGCAGACGAGGATCTCAAGCGTGTCATGCATCTTATTGAAAGCGGACACTTCAATCCTTTCGAAAAAGGAGTATTCGACTCAGTAGCGCGGTCTATTCGTGAGCCCGCGGATTTGTGGATGACCGCGGCAGACTTCCGCAGCTTTGTTGACGCTCAGTCGCAGGCGGAGCAGGCGTATCGGGATCAGGTTCATTGGACAAAGATGAGCATCCTGAACACAGCTTCTTCAGGAAGGTTCTCGACCGACCGCACGATGCGTGATTACAACGAAGACATCTGGAAACTCGAAGCAATTAAGCTCAATCGCGAATGATTCAAGCAGGTAGTCCAACGCCACTCGGTAGTACGGCCGATACCGAAGGCACTAACTTCGCGGTCTTTTCGTCTGTAGCCGACGGCGTAGAGTTGTGCCTGTTCGATACGAATGGCAATGCAACGCAGAGTCATAAACTTCACAAAGGCACAGACGATATCTGGCATGGCTATCTGACCGGCTGCGGCCCTGGACAGCTTTACGGCTATCGCGTGCATGGACCCTTCGAGCCGGAAAGCGGTCTTCGATGCAACCCGGCCAATTTGCTTATCGATCCCTACGCGCGCGCCATACAAGGTGAGCTCGTCCGAAACGACGCCGTACACGACAACAACGCTCATGACAGTGCGGCATTCGTACCTAAGGCGATGGTTATTGCCAACAGTGCGGTACCCGGATTCAAACACCCTCAGATACCGTGGGCGGAAACGATCTTCTACGAGGCGAACGTGCGCGGTTATACGATGCGCCATCCTGCAATCGACGAATCCGATCGCGGTACGTTTAACGGCATGCGTAACAAAGAGGTACTTGCCTATCTTAAGGCGTTAGGCGTCACATCACTTGAGCTGATGCCTGTTCACGATTTCGTTGATGAATACCACCTTGTTACCAATGGTCTGAGAAACTTTTGGGGTTACAACACACTGGCATTTTTCGCGCCGAGCCAGCGCTACGCAATTGCAGACCCGGTCGCGGAGTTTCGCGATATGGTGCGCGACATTCACGATGCCGGGCTCGAGGTCATATTGGATGTGGTCTACAACCACACGGCCGAAAGCGACGGGCGCGGCCCTTCGCTGTCTTTTCGCGGTCTCGACAACCTTGCCTATTACCGCACAGAGCCTGATCGTCCAGACGTTTACGTGAACGACACCGGTTGCGGCAACACGCTTAATACTGACCACCCTCGCGTGCAGCAGCTGATTCTGGACAGCCTCCGCTACTGGCACCGTGATATGGGTGTGGATGGTTTCCGATTCGATCTCGCGCCCGTGCTTGGCCGCCATGATCATGGGTTTTCCCCGAACCACGAATTACTCGAGGCCATTTCGAGTGACGCGCAATTGCTCGATGCCAAGCTCATCGCGGAGCCCTGGGATCCCGGCCCCGGTGGCTATCAACTGGGGCAATTTCCGCAGCGTTGGGCTGAATGGAACGATTTGTATCGCGACGACGTGCGACGTTTCTGGCGTGGTGATGAGGATTCCAGTGGCGGCCTCGCACGAGGTTTGCACGGTTCGTCCGAAGTATTTGAGCACAACGGTCGATTGCCGTTCACCAGCGTTAATTTCATCGCTAGCCACGACGGTTTCACACTGGCCGACGTTGTCAGCTACGAAAAAAAGCACAATGACGCGAATGGCGAGAACGGCCGCGATGGTCATTCTCATAACTTCAGCTGCAACTATGGCGTGGAAGGCCCTTCCGACGATCAAACGATCGTCAAACTGCGCCGGCGACAACGTCTCAATATGATGGCAACGCTATTGTTGTCTCAGGGGACACCTATGTTGCTGGCAGGTGATGAGTTTGGGCACTCGCAACAGGGCAACAATAACGCCTACGCGCAGGACAATGACATCGGCTGGCTCGACTGGTCAGGTTTGCAGCAGGATCCGGGTTTCGTTTCGCAAGTTCGGGAGCTCATACAGCTGCGCAAGCAAACGCCGTTAGTGAGACTGGAACAGTACCTGCATGGAAGCCTCGAGACCGACTCCGGAATTTTGGAAATTAGCTGGCTGACACCGGACGGTGAGCCCAAAGCGGACGAAGCCTGGGAAAACGGCAGAGCGTTCTGCATGTTGATTTCCGAGTCTGGCACGGGTGGAAAAATGTCGATAGCGATTCTTATCAACGGTACCGATACTGCATGTGAGTTCAGTTTGCCGTCACTCGGCGAGTGGCGATTGGCATTTTCGACGTCCGATAGCGGACGACCTGCAACAACGCTTGGTGCCATGTCGATTGCGTTGTTGCTCTGCGATGACGTTTAGTTTCCGGCCATTAGTGACGATAGAGATCGGCGTGACTAGTATTTTCTATAGCACGTGCAATGTTCAATGACGCCTTCGTCAACACAAACGCGGAGCTCATCTTCTAGGCATTTCGGAAGGTCTCCATCTTCTCGCTCTCTCATTGCTCGCTCCCGAAGTTCTACCGCCG
>CAYTNO010000359.1:0-2867 GCA_964439125.1 uncultured Woeseiaceae bacterium
TGTGCTGACGCAGTTTTGGCGGGACATTCAAGCATCGGTACATGACCGATTTTCTCAAACACGATGCACTGATTTTGTGGAATGCGCTCTTTCATAATTTCCGTGCAACTGACGTCGATAATGCGATCGCCGCGCCCCCAGATAATAAGAGTCGGTGCAGAGACATTGGGTAGCTGGTCATCCAGCGGCCGGTTCAAATTATCGTCGTAAAGTGACCAGAATATCCGATCCAGAAAACCGCGTTGGTCAATCAATTGCTTGCCGATGTGCTGTTTAAGTACACCTGGAATCGGCATGGGCCTGTACACAATGAGTTTGAGCAGTTTGTCCAGTTCCTGAAACGAAGACACGACCAGCAAGTTCTCACCGAGGTTTGCAGCTAACTCGACCTCGCTTTTGTTGATGCTGCTCACGCCGGCGTTGTTCAACAGCATCATCGTAATGACGCTGGATGGGTAAGCTAACGCATATTCCAACGCGAGGTATCCACCCATCGAATTTCCAGCGATATGAAATCTGTCGATGCCCATCGCTTCAACGAACTTGCGTAAGCGTCGTACCTGGGTGGAAATACGATAATCCGCGTTCGGGTCCGGATCCCTGCCATTCTCCCCGAATCCAGGCAAGTCCGGTGCGATGACGCGAAATTCTTTGCGCAGATGGCGCGCATAGAGCGGCCAGTTGTCTTTGTCACCAGCGAAGCCATGCAGGAGTATCACGATCTCGCCGGACTCCAGGCCACCGTCGAGGTATGGCCAGGTGACGCCGTCGACGTCGACATTGCGAGCCCGCAAGCCCGCGAATCGGCGCACCGCACTCAGCATCAACGCAACAAGGTGCTCCGGAAAAACAAGACGAAGAAGCAGAAAAGCGACAAGCAGACCGACTGCCAACAGAACAATGATAGAGGTTAAAACCGTCAGCTCGCTCTCCGCGTAATGTCACCGGCCATCTGCCGGTATCCGCGATCGATGTCACCAAGGATCTTATCGAGTTTACGACTGAACTTGGTTTGTATCCGGATCTGCTCGATTTTCGGCCAAGTTGATTTTTCGCCCATTTCAATGAGATCCACGATCTCATCGACCGAAAGATGAGCCAACAACTTCAGCGGATTGAAAAATCGCTTGTCAGGAAGAATATTGACATCGCCGACGTAATCCTGATTGATGACACCGAGTACTACGTTTGTCAGACGGCTGACCGTAGGATTCCATGACAGCGGTTTTTCCAGCAGTGACGCGCCGGCGTTGATGCACTCTCTTGCCATTGACTCAGTGGCGAGTCGCATGGTCAACAGGGCGCTTTTCCTCTCGCCTTCCGTATTCGTCAGGAATGGGAACACGTGTGGATTAACCTGGCTGACGACAAAGTGATTGACACCGTAGACTCGGGCCAGCCGTTTTGCCGGCAGATCATCGCTCACCGAACCGTCCACCCACTTGCGTGCCGGTAGATACGGCTGCCTCTTGCCTTTGTCGTTCTTGGCTGCGAGCGTAACTGGCGGAAAGAACCCCGGGACTGCCGTCGACGCCATGACTGCCTCGCGGATATAGACGTTTGGTGTCGTGATTGCATTGAGCAGACGCGATGTCTGGTGTTTTTCGGCAGCGGCGATCGAGATGTTGAGATGTTGACCAGTACGTTCAAAAGCCTCGAGAAACGTCAGATCCGGCACCAGTCGCTCGATAACCTCAAACACTTCCTCGGATTTTATGACTTTCCGCATTAACCCGGAAAGACGCCCAAGCAGACCGCTTTCCAATTCGATTTCGTGTACCAGGTTCTCCGGTTCGAATACTTTCTTCAGATCCTTGGCGAAATTCGTGCTGACAACGCTGCCAACCACCGCGCCGCCGCTGCTGCCGGATAGAATTTCTGGCAGTAGTCCATGTTGCCACAGCGTCTTTACAACACCGACATGGAAATACAGCAATGATCCGGCACCGCCCATCATGAGTGCTGAGCGACCATTGCAATGCTGCGCCCGGCGGAAGAAGTCGAGGCGCTCGTCAAACGGAATACTCTCTGCACATTCACTCGCGAGCACATCAAGCGCTGCGACAACCTCGTCGACGTAATCGACGATCAACTTCTTGGTTCCGAACTTCGATTTGCCGTAGAGCCGCGGATGGCCCATGCCGTCAATATTGCCGTGGACACCTTCGTTCAGCGCGAAGAGAATGCCCGCACAATCGCCCTTGGCTCTGAGCCTCTTCAGCTTTCTGAGCCTCTTCCGAATGGAGGCGTAATCGAAATGCTTGGACTCGTCCGAGGTCTTCCATTTCACAACGCCGGATTGCACGTCGTGTGCAATCGCCGCTTCCGTCCACTCCTCGTAACTCGTGGCGGCATCCATCTGCGCTTGCAGTCGTTCGGTAGCTGAGAAAATCATATGCTGTGCCCGACTTTCATTACCTTACTTCGTCATAGAGCATATGCTACTGCGATTCGGGGTGCGGAACTACCTAATGGCAAGGAAAATTCAGCTTTGTCAGCAGTAATCCACAAAGCTGTTTTCGGCGCTCGAGGTTGTACTCGATGAATGAATCGGTGGGCGCTAATGCCGATTGTGCTCGCGGCGTGTGAGAAGAGGGAGCATCGATTCTGTATTCGCACGTACGGGATGAGGCGGAACGACACAGTCTTGACCCTGACCGTTACCGCGCGGCGATACGCGCGATACGCGATCAAGTGGGTGATCAGCTCGGCATTCAAGTCACCACTGCAGCATGCGCTGTGTACTCGCCGGCGGTCAGGCCGGCCAATTGCAAGCGCTGATAACGTCCGCCGACTGTTCGTATAGCCCGATCAGCAGAGCTAGAACAACTTCTTCGCAAGTCCGAGTACGTCGTCCAGACCAAAGC
>CAYTNO010000360.1:0-2866 GCA_964439125.1 uncultured Woeseiaceae bacterium
TTCAGCTCTACACCACCGTCAGTACCGTAAACTTCCCAAAGTGCCTGAGCCGCAATTGACGCCGTATTTTCCTCGGCATTGGCTGACAAATATGGATGCAATTCACCGTCGATGCCTCGCACCTCCGCCAACGTTACTCCGGGAGTGTCTGTTCTTCGAGCCGAGACCCGGTCACCCACGTTGGCCATTGCCAGCCCAAGCATGTCGAAACCAACTGCGACGTTGCCAATAGATGCCGGTGCAAATGCGGTTACGGAATCAGTCATTGTTCAATTATCCGTGTCGAGATATTTCGCGAGTCTGAGCAAATCGCCAAACACGCCACCGGCGGTTACTTCTGGTCCGGCGCCCGGCCCTTGCACAACCAGCGGATTCGACGAGTAGCGATTGGTTTCAAACTGCACAATATTATCGGTCAGGTTAATGTTACTGAACGCGTGGGTCGCGTCGACCGATTCAAGACCAACCGATGCATTGCCGGCCGCGTCAAGACGACCAACGTAGCGCAGTTTCTTGCCGGCTGCTTCGGCCTCCTTGTATTGCGCCTGAATATCGTCGTCATAATCGGATAATTTATCGAGGAAATCATCAATGCTTCCCTCGCGTATTGCCTCAGGCACCAGGTTCTGTACCGGAAAATCTTCGATCTCCAGGCTTTGACCAATCTCACGAGCCAGGATCGTCAGCTTTCTCGCTACGTCCATGCCCGACAGGTCATCCCGAGGATCCGGCTCCGTGTAGCCGCTGTCACGAGCCTTCCTGACGATTTCAGAGAACGGCGTGCTGCCATCGTAGACATTGAACAGGTACGCCAGTGTTCCCGAGAAGATTCCCTGTATCGACTTCAGCTCGTCGCCGGTGTCAATTAAGTCACGCAGCGTATTGACGATCGGTAATGCCGCACCAACAGTTGTCTCGTAAAAAATGTGTGAGCTACCGTGAGCTGCCATCGTCTGCAGCTCGTGATACGCAGCAATAGGCCCGCTGAACGCTCGCTTGTTCGGTGTAATGACATGAATGCCGCGTTCCAGCCAGCCGGCATAGCGGGCAGCCACCGACTCGTCGGCGGTGCAGTCGATGATCACGGCATGTGGCAAATGGTCGGGATTGATATGTTGCTCGAATTTATCCAGATCCAAATCGGCAGCGGAACTTTCATAGTCCTCGACCCAGGTAGCAAGGTCGATACGCCTGTCGCCCAACAGCATCGATTTCGATCGGGCTATAGCCCGAACTCGCAGATCGAGATTGAAGTCATCAACCAAACGGTCATGACGCTTTTCAATTTGCGACAGCAGTGTGCGCCCGACCGTCCCGGGTCCGATAAGACCGATGGATAATGTCTTCGAGGAGAGATAGAAGCCCGAATGAACCGCACGAAGCGCACGCTCAGACTCATCTGCGTTGACGACCACCGAAATATTTCTTTCCGAAGAACCCTGGGCGATGGCCCGGATGTTAATGCCGGCGCGACCCAGCGTGCCAAAGAATCGCCCTGCGATGCCAGGCATACCGGCCATGCCGTCGCCCACGACGGCGATGATGCTTTGCCCGTCCGTAACGTCAACACTTTGAATTTGTCCGCTCGCCAGTTCTTCCGCAAATGTCGCACTGATCACGAGCTTTGCGCGATCGGCAAGATCTTGAGGAACGGCAATGCATATTGAATGCTCTGAACTTGCCTGCGAAATCAGTGTTACCGAAACGTCGGCATCCTTGAGTGCCGCGAACAAACGATCGGCAGTACCGGGAACGCCGATCATTCCCGAACCTTCAAGATTGACCAGCGCTATGTTGCCAACCGCCGTGATGCCCTTGATGCCGTCGGCGTCGTCAGGCTGCGCCTCAA
This sequence comes from uncultured Woeseiaceae bacterium, assembly GCA_964439125.1. Classification (GTDB taxonomy): domain Bacteria; phylum Pseudomonadota; class Gammaproteobacteria; order Steroidobacterales; family Woeseiaceae; genus UBA1847. The sequence goes on from CAYTNO010000360.1 coordinate 1,850, forward strand.
TGCGGCTGCCCTCGTGGACGGCGTTAAAACTATTGCGAATGATTATCGGGATACCTTTCGCAATGACCGGACCCAACGTCCGCGGATGAATTACTTTTGCACCGAAATACGCGAGCTCCATCGCCTCGTTGTAGGTAAGCCGTTCTATTACGCGTGCCTCAGGTACGCGATTTGGATCCGCGCTCATGACGCCGTCGACGTCGGTCCAGATATTGAGCTCGGCAGCACTGCTCAATGCTGCGAAAATTGCCGCGGAATAATCGCTTCCGTTGCGCCCCAGTGTGGTCTGCAACCCCTCTTCATCTGTTGCAATAAACCCGGTGATCACAGCTATGCCATTGAAGTTCTTTGCCACCACCTGGTCGAACTTCGCCTGGGAAACATCCCACAGCACTATGGGGCCAAGGTCGGTCTGGCTAACCGTTAGTATTTTCCGTGCATCGATCCAGGTACCACCACGCTCACCAGATTCCTGAGCGAGGTGCGCTGCCAGGAGCCGTGCCGACCAGATTTCTCCATAGCCCGCAATGACGTCGCGGCTACGTTGCGGTGCCGACTTAAGCTCTGCGATTGCCCCGAGGGCCTCTCGAATATCATCCGCGTCGGCGCCCCAGGCATCCAGCACTTCAATGAGCGCGCCACCACTGACCAGATCTTTAGCGGTAGCTGCATAGCGCTCACCGATGGCGTGCAACTCGGCTTTGCAGGCATCGTCAGCGCGTTCAGCCAGAATCGCGAGATTAAGCAGCGCATCAGTCATACCGCCCATGGCTGATACGACGACACCCATACGAGCATCAGGGTATTCCAGCAATATCCCTGCAACGCGGCGAAAGCACTCAGCGTCGCCGAGGCTACTCCCACCGAACTTATGAATTTTCCAACGACTATCCAAGAACCCGTCCCAAGCGAAGACGGTGAATAATAACGGCAGATTTTCGCGCCGTCGCCTGTTTTGTTTGAAGTGGTGGGGCGTGTAGGGATCGAACCTACGACCGGTCGGTTAAAAGCCGAATG
>CAYTNO010000361.1:0-2852 GCA_964439125.1 uncultured Woeseiaceae bacterium
GATATGTCTGAGGTTCCAGGGTGCTCAGTCGCCGATGACTTCACGAAACCTTTGGGTGACCCCACTGAAGGCCGCCTCGCGACCGCGCTAGCCTACCGCGATGGCCAGGCGTGCCCGGCCGCAAGCGGCCTTGGCCCGACACCCGGGCTCAGCAAGACCTCGGGAGCACTGAGGCCGGCGGATGGCGTAGTTTACCGGTCGCCATTTGATTCCAATCGCATCATTCGGCAGCCGCGACCATGATTATTAAAGCGACGATAATGCTAGCGGTTCTTTTGCTAACGGCATGTCAGACGATGAGCGCTGACCAGGATCAACCTGCGCGCATAAGTGAAGCGACCAACGCAAGCCGGGCGGCGCTGCAGGAAGCGGTCAACACTGCACTGCACTCGAGCGTGATGCTCGCGGACGATGCTTTGACGAAGAGCAGCGTTCTCACCGTCGAACTCAACCCGCCCGCCAAGATTCAAAATCAGAATCCGCTCGGCAGGGATATGGGCAGACCGATCCAGTTCCGACTGGTGCTTAACCAGTCGGCCTGTATTCTCATCGATCAGCGAGATGGCTCACGCTACGTCCTGAATGACACCAGCTGTGTCGCGGAGTAATTCGCAACCGTAGTATTTACTGCGGTTCCAGTTTGTCGGTTGTGAACATGCCTTTGATCTTGCGCCCAAATGCGGCGAGGCCAACAAGCAGGAACACGCCGAATTTCTTCAGCAGGATTAATGCGGCTGTTAGCACCCCGGTTTTTGCGGCAATCTTTCCCGCGACCAGTGCGCCGAGTCCGTAAGCGGCGACTTCATCGACGCTTGGGTCGAAGTCCAGGTAGCGATTGCCTTCGTTGAATTCGGCCATTGCCAGCACCGATTCACGGCGCACGTTAATTTCGTCAAGTTGGCTGCCGTTTGCGATGAACGTCATCGTCAAAATTCCACGACGACCCAGTGCCCGAATTTCGTAGTTCAGCGTCGTATCTTCGTTGCCATCGAAGCGCAATTCTTTTGCCCAGTACAACTTCTTGTTGCTTGCATCGTAGTGCGGCGCTTCCGCCCAACCGAGCAGCTCTAAGCCGCCGTAACCTTCTGCAATTCGATCCGGGTTTGCGTCGCGAATCTCGTCCTGCATGTCTTCGAGGAGGTCGTCATAATCGATATCGGCCGCATCTTCATCCGTCACCCAGCCATCGGCCACGTAATCAACGGTTACAGCCCAGGATTCATAGTCGAGCGGCGAGTACTCTTGAGGGAATAGCATGCCGAGCACATCCTGCCCCGGTGGGTTGCCCCAGATATCCACGAGTACTTTTTCCGCATCATCGCTGTCGAGGAAATAGAAGTTGTCAGGCACGTGCAGCGTCGCGAGATTGCCGCTCAGTTTGATGTCTCCGGTTTGCGGATTCAGCGACTCCAGGACGGCCTGGTAATGCTGAATTTCCTGTTGCTCTTCGGCGCTGAGCTCGTAAGTTTCGTCGTCCTGAGCGAAAGCGAAAGTCGCAGCAATCGTCATCAGTACCGCCGTTACTGACAGCCGCATGGTCTGGTGAATAGGCATAATGGCTCCCGAAGAGCTAAAAAAGTATGCTCACCCTAGCGGCGCCACCATAGCCGTGCCACGAATTGCGTCACAGACAGGTGATATGACAGAGCAAAGCCGGATAGTTGGTGTACTTGGCGGCATGGGCCCCGACGCCACCGTGGACTTCATGTCGAAAGTGATCGCGGCAACGCGCGCAGATAGAGATCAGGATCACGCGCACATGATCGTAGACCACAACCCCAAAGTGCCGAATCGGCAAGCTGCGATTCTTAGCGGTGGTGAAGATCCCGGCCTGGCACTTGCTGCAATGGCCACTCGCCTCGAAAGGGCGGGCGCTGATTTTCTGGTGATTCCGTGCAACGCAGCCCATGTTTTTCGCGACAGCGTAACAGCAGTTACAGGCATACCACTCTTGTCGATTATTGATGTAACGATCGCTGCGGTTGCAGAGCAAAGCCCCGGTGCAAAATCAGTTGGTGTTTTGGCGACTGACGGCTGCCTCCGAGCGAATGTGTATCAGGACGCCATGGCCGGGCACGGAATCGAAGCGATTTTACCGATCGAGCAGGAAATTGGTGAGCTCATGGAGCTTGTCGGAAGAATCAAGGGTGGCTACCAAGGAGACACGGTTTCGAGCAAAATGGCTGGCATAGCCAATGCACTTGTTGGGCGTGGCGCGCAGGCTGTTATCGCTGGTTGCACGGAGATACCCCTGGTACTTAACAGCGCAATGCTCGAGGTGCCACTCATTTCGTCTACGGACGTACTCGCAGAAAAGACGGCCGCAATCGCATGCGGCGAATTACCATTGCCTTGCCGGGAGTAGATTCAATGTTGTTATCCGAGAAACCAAGGGTGTCGCTGGGCCACCTGCCCACGCCGCTTGAGCATTTGCCGCGCCTTAGCAAGCACCTTGGTGGTCCCGACATCTACGTCAAGCGAGATGACTGCACAGGACTTGCGACCGGCGGCAACAAGACACGCAAGCTCGAGTACTCGATGGCCGCGGCATTGGAGAATGGAGCGGACACGATTGTGACAGTGGGTGCTGTGCAGTCGAATCACGTGCGCCAAACAGCAGCAGCGGCGTGCAAGCTGGGGTTTGGTTGCGAGGTTCTTCTCGAGCACCGGGTTATCGATCCTAGTGAGCTATACCTGAATTCAGGGAATGTACTCCTCGATCGGCTATTCGGCGCGACCATTCGCGAGTATCCGGGCGGCACAGATTTCGACAAGGCAATGGCTGTGGTTGCCGACGAAGTCCGGGCAAATGGGGGCAAGCCGTACATCATCCCTGGGGGTGCTTCGAACCC
>CAYTNO010000362.1:0-2849 GCA_964439125.1 uncultured Woeseiaceae bacterium
TGCGCGTACAGATCCGTGCTCGCTTCAGCCTGGCCGGAGATGATCAACGGAGTACGAGCCTCATCGATCAGGATCGAGTCAACCTCGTCAACGATCGCGAAGTTCAAATCACGCAGTACTTTGTCCTCCATCGAGAACGCCAGGTTGTCGCGCAGGTAATCGAAGCCCAACTCGTTATTGGTCGCGTAAGTGATATCGCTAATGTATGCCTCGCGCTTTTCTTCCTGGCTCTGGCCACTCTTGGTCACGCCAACGGTGAGCCCAAGAAACTCATAGACAGGACGCATCCATTCGGCATCACGTTGCGCCAGATACTCGTTAACGGTGACGATATGAACACCATCACTGCTTATTGCATTGAGATAAGCCGGCAGAGTGGCAACAAGTGTTTTACCTTCACCCGTGCGCATCTCGGCAATATTGCCATCGTGCAGAACCATGCCACCGACGAGCTGCACGTCGAAGGCGCGCATGCCCAAAGTACGCACGCCCGCTTCCCGGGCGACAGCGAAGGCTTCGGGCAACAAATCCATGAGGGATGCCCCGTCTGCATAATGCTGCCTGAGCTCAACCGTTTTGTTGCGCAACGCGGCATCATCAAGTGCCTGCAACCCCTCTTCGAGGGAATTGATCTTGTTGACGGATTTCTTGTATTGGCGCAGAAGTCGCTGGTTGCGACTGCCAAATATACGTGTCAGAAAATTGGCCACGTGGGCTCCTGCAAATGGTTCGATATCCCGCCCGACGGAACTTGGGCAAGCAAAGCCCGCTATTCTATCTAATCTCGCGATTTATAGGTGATTTCCGGGATTACAAGTCTCCCGGCAGGTACGTCTCGCCGCAACAGTTCTATTTGGACGATTCGCGGATGAAGTTTACAGGGTTAACCCGCTGACCGTTTCTGAGCACCTCGAAGTGCAGATTCGGTCCGGTGGCGCGCCCTGATTTGCCCATGAGCGCTACTGCCTGTCCCTTCTTGACCTCATCGCCGACAGCAACCAGGTTTTCCGAGTTGTGGGCGTAGCGGGTCGAATAGCCGTTGCCGTGGTTGAGTTCAACCATTACGCCGTAGCCATAGCGATCGGCGGACCAGGTCACAACACCATCACCAACCGCGACAACTTCATCGCCGAGTTTGCCGGCGAAGTCCATGCCGGTATGGTTGGCAGGCTTGCCGGTGAATGGATCGGTACGTTTACCAAAATAGGAGGAAATCCAGCCAGAACTCACAGGGCGGCCTTGCGGGTAAACGCGGTCTTCCAGATTTTGACCCATAAGCACATTTTCAAGCGCGCCGAGTTGCGCTTCACGACTATTCAGCTGATTGCCCAGTGACTGCATGGACTCCACAAGTTCCGGAACGGCGACGTTAGAGCCTGTTGCAACCGGTTCTTCCGGACCGCCCAGAGCTGGCTCCGAGTCGAAATCGAATTCACCGTCTTCTATATCTGCCATGCCGGTCAGACGACGCCCAAGGGCATCAAGACGAATGATACGTGCGTTCATTTGCGCCACGCGAATTGCCAGCGCATCAAGTGTGTCTTCATTACCCTGGCGGATGGTCGCGATGTTTTCGCGCTGCAACTGCAGTTCGTCGGCGACCTGCGCAACTTCCGATGCACTAAGACCTGAACCGGTTTGGCTCGAATACCAGTAACCGCCGGCAAATCCCATGACAGACACGAACCCTGCGCATACGATGGCAACTGCGCCGGCCGAGATGCCGGATAAGTTGAGTTGCCGGGACTTGCCAAAGCCCTTGCCGAAAATTACTACATTCATCGAATACGCCTCTGCTGCGATTGCGTCAATTCGCTATTATTTGTATCGATCTGCATTGAGAGCCAGGTAGTTTGCCATTTATGGCACCCCGTTTTTGTTGTAAACCTGCACTCAATATTCATTTCGGTAGCCCCGCTGCCCTAGGATCAAGCCCCTTAGACCGGTGGTTTTGCGCCCCTACCTTTCAGTGGGTTTGCTCTTGTCGAGAACGACAATATGCATAATGTCGGTTTTTAATACAAGATAAGGCCTCACGAAGGGTGACCTGGGTCGCCCCGGAACGGCCAAAACCGCTAACTACGTCACATTTCTATGTCAGTTAAAAGCCTCGAAAATCTGCTAAACCTCAATGGCGACGGGGGGTTAGGTGACATTATCCGGCATGCCCGGGACATGGGCGAACTCGTATCCGTGCTGCAGTCATGTCTTCCGGAGGATGAGGCTCGTAGCGTAGTAGCCGCTAATATTCGCGGCGATGGCGAACTCGTCGTTTTGGCAAGCTCACCCGCCTGGGCAGCCAAGTTACGCTTCGAGGCCGAGTCGTTGATGACGGCCGCGCGGCAGACCGGCACAGAGGTCACTTCCTGCACCGTGCGCGTTAGCCGAAACTAAGTAAGTTCGTTTTTTAAGCGTACGACGGAGTCGCGTACGAGATTGGTGCTTTGCGAGAATCTTCGAAGGTAACTTCTTCCCACGCCGAAGATTCCTGCAGCAGTGCGCGCAACAATTTGTTGTTGAGATCGTGGCCTGATTTGTAAGCGCGAAATTCCCCAATGACACAATGGCCGAGCAGGTAGACGTCGCCAATCGCATCCAGAATCTTGTGAATGACAAATTCGTTTGAGTAACGCAGGCCGTCCTCGTTGAGAATGCGGTAGTCATCGAGAACAATCGCGTTGTCCATGCTACCGCCAAGGGTGAGGTTACGCTCTCGCAGAGCTTCGACATCACGCAGGAAACAAAAGGTTCGCGCTCGGCTAACCTCCTTCAGAAAAGAGGTCGATGAAAAATCGATGGTGGCCTGTTGCTTGAGCTTGTTGAATACCGGGTGATTGAAATACACCTCG
>CAYTNO010000363.1:0-2847 GCA_964439125.1 uncultured Woeseiaceae bacterium
GCTGTCGACCTGCTGACCAAGGCGGCAATCAAGGAAATGATTGTGCCGTCGTTGTTACCGATTCTTGTGCCTCTGGCTGTTGGCCTGATACTGGGACCGAAAGCTCTCGGCGGTCTGCTATTGGGCACGATCGTTACCGGCCTGTTCCTCGCTATTTCGATGACCGCAGGTGGCGGTGCGTGGGATAACGCCAAGAAGTACATCGAAGACGGCAACTTTGGTGGCAAAGGATCTGACGCTCACAAAGCTGCGATCACGGGCGACACCGTAGGCGATCCGTACAAAGATACAGCGGGCCCTGCTATTAACCCGCTGATCAAGATCATCAACATTGTTGCACTGCTGATGGTACCGCTGCTTTAAGCACGGTCCTCAAGCACGAAAACGAAAACCGCCGGCTTCGTCCGGCGTTTTTTTTGCGCTGCGGAACAGCACACGGCCGTATAGTGTTCCGGGTCGCGGGAGCAGGCCGTGAGCGGGTGCTACGGGTTGAGGGTTCGGTAGGTGCCGGTCGTGGCAGTGCCGAGCAGCATCGGTGCTTCGATGAAGCGTCCCTGTACGAAGTCGACCCCGCTATTGCGTAGCCAGTCAAAGTCTTCCTGATTCTCCACCTGCTCAGCGACGATGCGGAATTTCATCGTGCGTGCAAGCTTGATCATAGCGGCGACCATTTCCTGGTTTACTTCGTCAGTTCGCAGGTTACGCGTGTAGGTGCCATCGATCTTGAGGTAGTCGATCGGTAGATGTTTGAGGCTGGAAAAGGAGCCCAAACCGCTGCCGAAGTCGTCCAGAGAGAATTCGCAACCAATACCGTGCAGAACCTCGATGAAGCGCTGAGCATGTTGCACGTTGGATAGGATCGCCGCCTCTGTCACTTCGAGGCAAATAGACGCTGGCGAGATAGCCGTACGATCCAGCGCGTCTACGACGAAACCCAGGAATGACTCATCACCAAGCGTTTGCCCCGACAGGTTGATCGAACAGCTGCGGCCACTGGTGATTTTGATTTCGCCGCCAGCGATGGCAGCTAGCGTCGCGTTGACGACCCAGCGATCGATCTGCGGCATAAGCTGATAGCGCTCAGCTGGCCTGAGGAATTCAGCAGAATCGGCAATGCGCCCTTTGCTGTCCGGAAGCCGGATCAGCACCTCGACTGCAGGACCTGACTCCACGCCGCCACTCATCGCGATGATCGGCTGCGTGGCCAGCTCGAACCGATCCTCATGCAACGCAGTTTGCAGTTCGCGCAGCCATTGAATGTCCCCACGTTCGCGTGCGATGACCTCGTCTCTCGCCGAGTAAACGTGCACTTTGCCCCTGCCTTCCTGCTTGGCAACGTAACAGGCCGAGTCGGCCGCACTGATGACGTCCTGCAACGAACCGCTTACGTGGCTGATCTCAACAAGGCCGATCGAGATGCCGATGTTGAATATCTTATCTTTCCAGACAAAGCGATAGTCAGCGATCGCGTTGCAAACGTCGCTTGCGATCTGTCGCGCTTTTTCGATCGGGCAACCTATGAGCAAGGCTCCAAACTCGTCGCCGCCGAGCCTGCCCACAAAGTCCGAATCGCGAACCTGTTCTTTGATCAGATTGGCAACTTCGCGCAGCATGTTGTCACCCGCCAGATGTCCGCAGCTGTCATTGACGGCTTTGAAGCGATCAAGATCCATGTAAAACAGCATGTGGATGGCTTCTTCGGCGTGTGCCGAATCCATAGCATCATCAAGCCGCCGTTCAAATTCGCGTCGGTTGATTAACCCGGTCAGCGGGTCGTGAGTTGCCTGATAACTCATTTGCTGGGTCAGACCACGAAGTTCACCGACATCGTGAAACACAACCACCGTTCCTGAGATGGAACTGCCAGGCCCACGAATCGGCGACGCAGATATTTCAACCGAGTGTTCGTGCTCGCCATCGGCGCTAACCATCACAGCACGCCTGCCCATATTCACGCGGCGACGCATCGCGATGCAGCGTTCAACCGGGTCGCCAAGCGGCCTTCGATCTACGTCATCAACAAGCGTGAACAACTCTCCGATGCGGTGCCCGACCGCGTCATCGCGATTCGTGCCGATGAGGGATTCGGCGGCTAGATTCATGTAATCCAGACGACCATCGTTGCCCGTCGTGATTACTCCTTCGGCGATGGACTCCAGCGTATATTGCGCCTGCCGCTTGCTTCGACTCAATGACACTTCAAGACTCTTGCGATGGCTGATGTCGCGCGCCACGGTCAAGATCGCATTGTGGCCGTGGAATTCGATAATGGAGCTCTGCGCCTCAACCCATAGGCCCGTCTCATTGCCATTGATCAGCTGAATTTCCAGCCGTCTGGGAACGTCCTCACCAGCCAGTCGTTTCGACATGGCATTACGAAATAGCGCCCGATACGCGGGTTTGACCAGATCGGCGACGTCCCGACCGATCAATTGTGGGGCATCAAGGCCGACCAACGAAGCGGCGGATTCATTCGCAAGCAGTATCTTTTCGTTATGAATGATGACGATTTCAGGAAGGGTGCGAGCAAAGTCCTTGAAGAGCCTGTCGCGACCCTGGATTTTCTCATCGCGCTCCCCAAGCGCATCGAACAAACGATTCACGGTACTTGCGAATTGCGCAGAATCCGGATCGCGCGGAATGCTCAGGCGGCGTCCGACAGACGCGTCCCTTGATGCCTCCAGCATTTCCCGATTCAAGGTGGCCATCCGTCGTGTTGCCCGCCTGTCTCGCAACCACAGGAATACTGCGGCGACGACGGCCAGCGCAAGTAGAACCGAAAGCGCAATAACGACGATAAGCGGCGACATTCTAATTCACCCGAGTCGGCCGCTGATGCTCATGCAC
>CAYTNO010000364.1:0-2841 GCA_964439125.1 uncultured Woeseiaceae bacterium
AGCGATACCGCCTGCAGAGCATCATGCCCCTTGGCGAAATCTTTGATAACCCTGGCAGCGGCACCTGGATCGTCTTTTGCAAACGCGAGCAGTATCGGCCCCTTGAGCGTGTCTTGCATACACTCAAATTCGGTGCCTACGACGGCACGGCGAGCTAACGTGTTTTTGATAACACGCATGTACACGCCGGCATTACGCGCTTCTTTGCGTAATTCCGTCATCTCTGCAACAGACAAACCTCTGTATTCGGCTACAACAGCCGTAACAGATTCGCCTGCAACCGCATTCACCTCTTTGACAAGAGCTTTCTTGTCTTCGAGTCTAAGTGCCATAAATATCTCCTGGCCTACGGTTACACAAAAAGGTGAAGTAGCCTTCAGGCGCTCTGTTCGGAACATGCGTCCCTTTCAAAGTGACCTAAGCGTTCACCTACCCTTTCGGGAACATCCGTTCCCTTGTCGGATGGCAACCATCGCCAGATAATCTGACTCAGGTATCACCATCTACGTAGGCGGTTATTAAGATCAGCAATCACACTGATCACCTACGGTCTTCGACGATCGCCGCATCCTTGCGGCTACCTGCCTCGCTACCCTATGGGCAACTCAGCAAATTCTTTTGATCAGACGTCGATAGAAGCCCGATCGACCGACACGCCCGGACCCATCGTGGACGAGACAGTCAGTTTCTTAACGTATGAGCCCTTGGTTGATGCCGGCTTTGCCTTCTTAAGATCGGCAAGCAGCACCTCGAGGTTCTCTTTCAATGCGGGGACTTCGAAATCCGCGCGACCGATAGGACAATGAATAATTCCTGCCTTATCAGTACGATAGCGCACCTGACCTGCCTTGGCATTACTAACGGCCGTCTCAACGTCGGCAGTTACCGTGCCAACCTTGGGGTTTGGCATCAGCCCGCGTGGGCCGAGAATCTGGCCGAGCTGGCCAACAACACGCATCGCATCCGGCGTCGCAATAACGACGTCAAAATTCAGTTTGCCTGCTTTAACCTGCTCTGCAAGATCTTCAAACCCAACTATGTCTGCACCGGCTGCGGTTGCCTTATCGGCATTTTCGCCTTGCGCAAAAACAGCAACGCGAACCGTTTTGCCAGTACCATTCGGAAGGACGGTGGAGCCGCGAACAACCTGATCCGACTTTCGCGGATCTACGCCGAGATTCACCGACACGTCGATACTCTCATGAAACTTCGCCGTTGCGAGATCCTTCACAAGGCCCAGCGCTTCGTCGATAAGGTATACCTTTTCGGAATTGACCTTTTCGCGAGCGGCCTTTTTGCGTTTGCTATCGGCCATTACTTCACTCCCTCAACTTCGATGCCCATGCTGCGTGCTGTGCCTGCAATGGTACGAACGGCAGCATCCATATCAGCGGCCGTCAGATCCGGCATCTTCGTCGTTGCAATCTCTTCGAGCTGCTGACGATTAACCTTGCCTACTTTTTCTGTATTTGGCGTACCCGAGCCTTTCTTGAGGCCCGCCGCCTTACGCAGCAAAACTGCCGCAGGAGGGGTTTTCGAAATGAACGTGAAACTACGGTCACTGTAGACCGTGATAATCACGGGGATAGGCAGGCCCGGCTCTGTACCCTGGGTTTCTGCATTAAATGCCTTGCAGAATTCCATGATGTTGACGCCATGCTGACCCAATGCTGGTCCGACAGGTGGTGACGGATTTGCCTGGCCGGCAGGAACCTGCAGCTTGATGTAACTAGCTACCTTCTTAGCCATTTTCTTTCTCCCGAGTTCAAGCGCTCTTCAACAGAGCTCCTCGTGTCATATCTTTCTGGTTAAGACTTCTCTACTTGCCCGAAGTCCAATTCGACCGGTGTTGATCTACCCAAAATCTGAACAGCCACCTGCAGGCGACTCTTCTCATAATTTACTGATTCAACAACTCCACTGAAGTCGTTAAATGGCCCATCGATAACGCGAACAACCTCACCCGGCTCAAACAGCACTTTCGGCCGTGGCTTATCCACACCTTCCTGGACGCGATCCAGAATCCGGTTTGCTTCCTTGTCGGTAATTGGCGCCGGCCGATCACTCGAACCACCAATAAAACCGAGCACCTTCGGCACCTCTTTAACGAGATGCCAGGTTTCGTCGTCCATCTCCATTTGCACGAGAACGTACCCCGGGAAGAACTTACGCTCACTGCGACGCTTTTGCCCTTCCTTCATTTCGACCACTTCCTCGGTCGGAACCAGGATTTCGCCAAACTTGTCCTGCATTCCCAGACGCTCGATTCGTTCTTCGAGACCACTTTTTACGCGATGCTCGAAATTCGAGTAGGCATGCACGATGTACCAACGTAAGGACACGGATGTATTTCCTCTAAATTGCCAGGTTGCTGGTCTAACCGACCAGTCTGCGAGTTAGCCAGAGCAAACCCGAATCCAATAACCAGAAAAACACAGCCATGATCAACGTAAAGACGAACACGGCAATGGCTGTCTGCGTTGTCTCTTGCTTCGTCGGCCAGACCACCTTACGAATTTCAACGCGTGAGCCCTGAATGAAGTGCCACAGCTTTTGACCCTGGGCGCTCAACATCGCAACCGCGATGCCCGCCCCGGTTCCAACCAGGACAATCAGCACTCTAATAGGCAGCGCAAGCTCAAACTCGTAAAAGTAATACGCGTAAAGGCCGCCAACGATCATCGCCGCTGCAACAAGCAGCTTGATAATGTCGAGTACGCCGCTCTGACTTGCTTCTGTATGTGTGGTCATTTTATGTATGTCTTTAGGCCGGTGTTGCTGCCTGCAATGGCAGGCCAGGAGGGAATCGAACCCCCAACCTGCGGTTTTGGAGACCGCCGC
>CAYTNO010000365.1:0-2813 GCA_964439125.1 uncultured Woeseiaceae bacterium
GTTGCAGTTCAGCAAGCGCCCGGTGTCGTCCCTGATTCAAGCGCGACAGCGTTGCCGCGTCCAGGCTGTCAACGCTGTCGTCGAAAAGCGCCTTTGCTTTTTCGACGATCTGATCGTCGTCTTTTTGTTTAACGTCCATTGGCTCGTTCATTGCCAGTGTTCTCCTAACGTATCCCGCAGCGAATGAATCGCGCGAGAATAATGCGTCTTAACGCTGCCGTCGCTGCAACCCATTGCGGTCGCTGTTGCGGCAACATCGAGACCTTGAAATGTACGCAACATGAAGGCTTCGCGCTGCCTGTTTGGTAAATTCTGTATGGCAAGTTCCAGATGTTGCATCGCCTCATTCGTCTGCAGCTGCTCGTCCGGTGTCCGTCCCGCCGGATCGGGCGCATTGGCGGTAATGTCGTAGTCGTCATCGCCCGATGTTGAGCGCCCAAACCACACCATGACACGGTTGCGAACTTTCTGGCGACGGTGCCAATCACGAATACCGTTTTGCAGGATCCTGAAGAAAAGCGGCGCCCACTCAGTACTTGGTCGGTTCGCATATTTTCTTGCCAACTTGATCATCGCATCCTGAACAAGGTCGAGCGCATCGTCGCGATCACGAACAGCTATCTCAGCCATGCGCAACGCCCGCCGCTCTACCTCGGCCAGGAACTGATTGAGTTGCCTTTCTCCTTGCAGCGTCTTTGTCCCCGTCGAATGCTCGCGAGAGCAAGATACCGCAAAAACACCGGTTTGGGCGGTCATGTGAAGCGACTCCCTGTCAGCTTGCCAGCAAGATCCATTAATAAGGTCCTCTTGACTCCGTCACGAGGTAATCTACCGTGTCTCCCTTGTTAAACGTCTCGCAAACGACCCGGTTGACAGCTCACCCCCATGTTATTCGACCATTATTATGTCAAACCAGACGAGCTCCGCCTTTGGGCTGGGGAACCAGGTGACTAAGACACTGATTCTCAGGGTTGCTGTCAACGTGCCACTTTCACGGCAGTTCGACTATTTACCGGCCAAAGGTGCTGCCGTCGCCAAACCTGGCTGCCGGGTTCTCGTTCCTTTCGGCCGTCGCAGGCAGGTCGGTGTCGTTCTCTCACATGCCACCGAAACCGACGTACCCGACGCCAAGATCCGCCGCTGCATCGCTACGCTCGATGAGAATCCGTTGTTCAGCGATGAGGATTTGTGGCTGCTTCGCTTCACGAGTGAGTATTACCATCACCCCATCGGCGAAGTCGTCGCCGCTGCTCTGCCGGCCACCCTGCGGCAAGGCAAGGCACTGCACCCTATGCTGACTATCGTTGCGATAAGCGATGCCGGTGAATCAGCAGATATCGAGACGCTGGCCAGGCGCGCACCACGGCAGGCTGAACTACTGGAACTCCTGCGCGACGCTGGCGGAAATGGACTGCAAGAGGACACGTTAACAGAGCAGATACCAGCATGGCGGCGCGCCGGGAAGGCGCTTTTCGAAAAGGGTCTTATTCATCGCTTTTCAGCACGAAGGGACGAGCCCGACCCACCTGATGTCTCCGCTGGACAGCCCGGGCCCACACTGAATGAGCATCAAAAACGTGCTCTGGAAACGATTCGAAAAGCTGACGGCTTCGACGTATTCGTGCTCGACGGCGTCACCGGCAGTGGCAAGACAGAAGTCTACTTGCAGCTAATGCGAGATATCATCGATTCCGGCCAGCAAGTGCTCATTCTCGTGCCGGAGATAGGCCTCACGCCGCAACTCGTTAGTCGCCTGCGAAATCGCCTTGGCATTGTTCCATCAGTGCTGCATTCGGGTCTCGGAGACACGGAGCGTTTACAGACCTGGCGTAATGCCCGCGCCGGGAGCGCTCAGCTCGTCGTCGGCACACGTTCGGCGATTTTTGCGCCGATGCCAAACCTCGGCCTGATTGTTGTTGACGAGGAGCACGATCAATCCTTCAAGCAACAAGAGGGGCTGCGTTACTCGGCTCGTGATCTCGCCATCGCCCGTGCAAAGCAGCACGATGTTGCCGTCGTGCTGGGTTCCGCCACTCCGACGCTCGAATTGTTACAGCATTGCCGCAGCGACAACTACACGCGCATCGAACTTCCCGAGCGGGCGGGTGGCGCTCGGCCGCCGACCTTCAAGCTGGTCGACCTGAACCGGGCGCCCGCGGTCGATGGCATTAGCGAACCGCTTGCTGCAACTATCGATGAGCACCTGCAGGCTGGCGGCCAGGTGTTGATGTTTCTTAATCGACGCGGCTTCGCACCGACACTGATTTGCTCCAGTTGCTCTCACGTCACCGAGTGCACGCGCTGCGATTCACGAATGACCGTGCACGCAAAAGCCCGGCAACTGCGCTGTCATCATTGTGGCTCGTTTCGCCCACTCGAAACGACATGCGCAAGCTGTGGCGCCGAGGTCAAACCGCTTGGTGAAGGAACGCAGAGGCTGGAGGAGGCGCTGCAGAAACGATTTCCACAGCATCGCATCCAGCGCATCGATAGCGACACGACACAGCGCAAGGGAACGATGGATGCGGCACTTGCAATGGCAGAACAGGGCGTTGCAGACATTCTTGTTGGCACGCAGATGCTATCCAAAGGACACCACTTCCCGAAACTGACACTCGTTGGGATTATCAACGCAGACCAGGGCTTGTTTGGAACGGACTTTCGTTGCAGTGAACGACTTGCCCAGTCAGTCATCCAGGTCGCGGGTCGGGCAGGCCGCGAGAGCCGGCAAGGCGATGTCGTAATTCAGACGGCGTTTCCCGACAATCCATTTTGGCAGTGCCTCATCGAGGGTGGCTACGGTCGGGTGTCGG
>CAYTNO010000366.1:0-2806 GCA_964439125.1 uncultured Woeseiaceae bacterium
TCGCGATATTCGGCGCTTGCCCGGTATTTGCTGGATCGCAATGTGACGCTGGCCAGCGCGGCTTCGGCCGCCTTGTCGAACTGTTCTGCAGAAGCAGTACCGCCTACAAGTACGTCACTTGCGGATTCGGCCAGGAAGGGCACTGGCCCGACAGGCCCCATGCTGATGCGCGCTTTTGTGATCGTGTTGTCCTCATCCAATTGAATTCGAACTGCCATCGAGATGATCGGCAGACACAGACCCTGTGGCCGCATCACGCGGTGATGTGCCGAGCCTTCCCGGGTTCCGGTAGGTTTGAAACGCAGCCTGGTCAGTACCTCACGGTGGCGATTGATGAAGCTTTTTCCAGGCCCCTTGAATGACTCCTGCATCGGGATCCAGCGCGTACCGTCGACACTGGCGATCTCAATTTCACCACCGAGGGCGAGGAGACCGATCGTGCCGTCACCGGCGGGCAGGGCGTGGGCTACGTTGCCGGCGAGGGTGCCGACATTGCGCACCTGCGGGCCGCCGATAACGCCGCAGCTTTCAGACAGGCATGAGCCGTACTGAACAATGCGGGCATCCCTGACAATTTGACTGTGCGTGACGCCGCAACCGATAACGATGTACTCACCATCTTCGTCAATTGTATTGAGACCAGCGATGCGCGAGGCATCCACCAACGCGTCGATGGGCCGGTGCAGCCCTCGCCGGATTTCCACGACCAGGTCGGTGCCACCACCTACTACGCGAGCCTGGCCGTCATAGCGTCGCAGTAATTCGACAGCCTCTGCTACGGTCTCAGGCGTGTAGTAGTTTTCCCATCGGTTTGCTAATGAATTGGCCATTGCTCAGTTGATCCTCGCCCAAATTGCGCGTGCCCGTTCGGTGCAACGGGCGCGAATGGCTGCTTCGTCGAGATGCGGCAGGCGGCCATCGTCAACCACCACGCGACCTCTTGCGATGGTGGTTTGAACGCGGCTGAAACTCAGGCCGAACAGCAAGTGCCCATAGAACGTGTCTGCATTCAGTGGTGTAAAAGGAACGTAGTCGTGAATAACAACGTCAGCTAATTGTCCCGCTGCCAATGTGCCGCGCGCTTCGGCGAACAGGCGATTGGCAATGCGGCTGTTGTTCCTGAGCAAAATTTCGCACGCCTCTGCAAATGCAAGAGTCGGGTCCCTGTGTTCGGCGCGCTGATGCAAATACATAGCTCGCGCCTGTGAAATCAGATGCGATGAAATTCCATCAGTACCGACACCCACGGTTACGCCGTGTTTAAGCATGTCCAGAATGGGTGAGACGCCCAGCCCATTATTCATATTGGATTCGGGGTTGTTGACCAAAATAGAATCGGTGGCCTGCAGTACGTCCAGTTCTGCGGGCTCAAGACAGGTGCCATGCACGAAGATTGTCTTGCTGCCAGGAATGCCAAAATCGACAAAACGATCCATGATTTTCTGGCCGTAACGCTCGCGGGTCATCTGAACATCGATCGCATCTTCTGCTGCATGCACATGGAAGCCGGTGTCGAGTTCGTGTGCTACGTCGGCGCAACGTTGCAGCGTCCCGTTGCCCAGGGTCATCGAAGCGTGTAAGCCGAAGAGGGCGGTCATTTGCTCATCGTCGGAGTCACGGCACTTACGGATATAACGTTCGTTTTCTTCGATGCCTTCTCCGTCCTTATTGCGGTCCGAGACTTCGTAGCAAAGACAGCCGCTCAAACCGACGTCGCGAAATGCCTGCTCGACCTGATCGAGGCTGCCGTCGCTGCAAGAGGGTGAAGCGTGATGATCGATAATGGTCGTGCAGCCAGCACGCGCGGCGTCCATCAACGCCAGCAACGCGGAGTAGTAAACGTCCTCAAAGTCGAGTGCCGCATCGAGTTTCCACCACAGGCGCTTGAGGTTTTGATCGAAGTTCGTCGCCTGCGGACCCGGTGGCGTGAAGCCGCGAGCAAAGGTGGAATAGAGATGATGGTGAGCATTGATCAACCCCGGCATGACGAGCTTGCCGCCAGCGTCGATCGTACGTTCGGGCGAGTAGCAACTGGTATCAAAGTCACCGGCGGCGACGATGCGGCTCCCTTCGACATAAACACTGCCGTTCTCGACGAAACGGTTGTCGTCGTCGAGCGTGGCCAGAAGGCCATTTGTGATCAGCAGCGAGGTCATGTGATTAGTCCCTTTTCCCAAGAATAGACGTCGCGGGCGCTGCAGTCGGTCGTGGTTATTCCTTATATATAACGGGGATATGCGGCATCGACTTTGCGATGCCTCGCAGCAGGATCGCCATCGAGACCTCGGGTTCTGCCGTAACCGGCTCGTCGCCCGTGTAGTCCAGCTTGCGGTCCAGCTCGATATGATGGGTCGCCCCCTGCCAGCGCGCATCCATGGCCCATCGACCTAACTCGTTGAAAACCATGAAGGCATTGTCCTGCTGGGCTTCAAATTCGGGCCGGTCGAGGTACAAGCGGGGTTTGTCGCGATACGGCTGTCCCGACGTGGGGCAGAAGGTCGTGCAATTGCCGCACTCATTGCACAAATCGGCAATGACAGCGACCTGAAACTGCTGCTGCGCTGTTGCAGAGTCGTCGAGCGGCTGCGTCTCATAAGTCAGCAGGGCGAGGTTAGGACAAACCCCTACACACAGACTGCAGTAGGTATCGCAATCCAGGCATCGTGCGGCCTCTGTTCGTGCCTGTTGCGCATCGTAGGTAAGCACGACTTCTTTAGAGTCGTCGCGATCTGCGAGCGGCGTGTGTGGCGCAGGAACTCGCCATTGCCGATGACTGCGTCGGCGCAGCATTTCCGCTCGATCAAAG
>CAYTNO010000367.1:0-2803 GCA_964439125.1 uncultured Woeseiaceae bacterium
TGTCGTCAGCGGCATCGGTGACCGTCAGCTGCGAATCGACGTTATTGTGACGTGCGTTCGCACGAGTCGCTGTGACCGCTTGTGGATCAATATCCATTGCCGATGCCGATACGCACCCAAGTTTGAGCGCCGCGATTGCCAGCACGCCGGAGCCACAACCGTAGTCGAGCATTGTCGAATTTGCCAACGAGAGGCCGTCGAGCCAGTCAAGACACAATGCCGTGGTTGCGTGAGTGCCGGTGCCAAACGCGAGCCCAGGATCAAGGCGAACGATAAGTGCGTCTTCATCATCAACGCTTGAGTCACCGGGGCAGATCCAGAGTCGCTCGCCGAAACGCATCGGGCCGAAGTCCTTAAGCCATTCGCGCTCCCAGACACGGTTTTCAATGTCTTCGAATTGATGCGGCGGCAGTACGTCGATACCCAGCGATCGTTTGAGATCCTCCTGCAATTGAGACAGATCTGCGTCGATTGAAAACAGCCCTGTGATGCGCGAGTCCTGCCACAGGGGCGCCTCACCCGGAGCAGGTTCCAGCACTGGCTTGTCGCCTGCATCGGTGAACGTGATCGAATGGGCGCCGTGGCGCGCAAAGACCTCCTCGATGCGGTCCGGATTCAGCTTTTCAAGATCCATGACAAATTGTCGCCAATCCATCGTCAGGCAGGTGTGTTCTCGATCACACTAGACCGAGACGCTTCTCCAGGTAATGAATGTCCGTCCCACCTTTCTGGAAGGCGGCGTGTTGGAAAATTTCCTGGTGCAGAGGCACGTTCGTCTTGATGCCCTCGATGACTATCTCGCTTAACGCGATCTTCATACGGGCAACTGCTGCATCTCGATCGCCACCGTGGGCGATGACTTTGCCTATCATGGAGTCATAAAAATGCGGGACTTTGTAACCACTATAAATATGAGTGTCGACACGTATGCCAGGCCCGCCGGGTGCGTGCCAGAGATTGATCAACCCGGGTGACGGCACAAACGTCTTTGGATCTTCGGCATTGATTCGGCATTCGATAGCGTGCCCGAGGATTTTGATGTCCTCCTGCTTGAAGCTCAGCTTTTCACCGGCCGCTATCTGAAGTTGTTCGCGGACAATGTCGACGCCGGTAATCATCTCCGTAACAGGATGTTCGACCTGCAGCCGTGTATTCATCTCGATGAAATAAAATTCTTCGTCCTGGTACAGGAACTCGAAAGTTCCCGCACTTCGATAACCGATCTCCTGGCAGGCTTTCACGCAACGCTCACCAATACGCTTGCGTTGCTCATCCGTGATACCAGGAGCAGGCGCTTCCTCGATGACCTTTTGATGCCGGCGCTGCATGGAGCAGTCACGCTCGCCAAGGTAGATAGCGTTGCCGTGAGAATCTGCCAGCACCTGGAATTCAACATGGCGTGGGCGCTCCAGATACTTCTCCATGTACACCACATCATTGCTAAAGGCCGCCCTGGCTTCCGCCTTGGTAACGGTAATCGCCGCAATCAGAGACGGTTCGGCATGCACGACACGCATGCCGCGACCACCGCCACCGCCCGAGGCTTTGATGATGATCGGGTAACCGATGTCGCGCGCGATGCGCATATTCTCGTCGGGATCTTCTCCAAGCGCGCCGTCTGAACCGGGTACACAGGGCACGCCGGCTGCCTTCATAGCCTGAATGGCCGACACCTTGTCACCCATAAGGCGAATTGCACTTGCCGGTGGGCCGATGAAAATGAAGCCACTGGACTCAACGCGGTCAGCGAAGTCCGCGTTCTCCGAAAGAAAACCGTAACCAGGATGCACGGCGACAGCGTCCGTAACTTCGGCAGCGCTGATTATGGCCGGCATATTGAGGTAGCTTTCGGATGATGCGGGCGGCCCGATGCAAACTGTCTCATCAGCGAGCAGGACATGCTTCAAATTATTGTCCGCGGTTGAGTGAACGGCGACAGTCTTAATGCCCATCTCTCGACAGGCTCGCTGAACGCGCAGCGCGATCTCGCCGCGATTGGCTATAACAACTTTTTCCAGCATGTTGTCAGATCCGCTTAATCAACGTGCCGTTGATCGATGACGATCAACGTTTGCCCGTATTCGACCGCCTCGCCATTTTGCACGCGAATCGATTTGATAACGCCAGACACATCGGCATCGATCTGGTTCATCATCTTCATCGCTTCGATAATGCACAACGTGTCGCCTTCGCTTACCCGGTCGCCAACTTGTACGTACGGTGCAGCGCCTGGTGACGATGCCGCGTAAAACGTACCAACCATCGGCGCGGGCACGAGGAAGCCTTCCTCCTCAACTTCGGCGGGTGCGATTTCTGCGGCCGCCGGTGCCACGGCCGCTGGCGCCGCGGCAGGCGCCGCCGCGGGTGGGGCGTAGCTCATCGCTACAGGTGCCGCAGGTGCATTCTGGGAATAGCGACTGATCCGTACGGACTCTTCACCTTCGATGATCTCAATCTCGGCAATGCCAGATTCGTCCAGCAGCTCGATTAATTTTTTTACTTTTCTTATGTCCATCATTCTCTCTCGGTGTTTGCCACATGCTCACTGGCAGCTTGCAATGCCAGTTCGTAGCCATAGGCTCCAAATCCAAACAAACAACTTTGTGCGATATCACTGAAAAAACTAACCTGGCGAAACTCTTCCCGAGCGAAAGTGTTGCTCAGGTGAATTTCTATAAAAGGAATGGCAACAGCCAGAAATGCATCCCGCAACGCAACACTGGTGTGGGTAAAGCCACCCGGGTTCAGGATGATAAATTCGACGTTTTCCCGTGCAGCTTGTTGAACCCGGTCGATAAGCTCG
>CAYTNO010000368.1:0-2796 GCA_964439125.1 uncultured Woeseiaceae bacterium
AGGTGCGTGTTGAGAAACTGGATGTATGCTTCCGATGCTTTGATCCTGTTCTCACGTTTTGCGAAGCCGTGTCCTTCGTCCGGGAAGACAATGTACTCCACTGGCACCTCGTTCGCCTGCACCGCCGCCACGAGTTCGTCGCTTTCTACCTGCAGTACTCTCGGGTCATTTGCACCTTGGATAACGAGCAGCGGTTTGACGATGTTCTCCGCATGAAAGAGCGGCGATATCCGGCGATGACGTTCCGCATCCGTTTCCGGGTCGCCCATCTCATCGAACAGCGCTTCTTTGAATGCCTCCCACCACGGCGGAATGTTCTGCAACGTTCGTACCCAGTTAGTCACGCCGAAAATATCGATGCCAACATCGAATGCCTCGGGTTCGAACGCGAGCGCTGCTGCCACCATGTAACCGCCGTAGGAGCCCCCTATGATTCCGATGTTGTCCCCGTCAACCCAGTCGAGAGATTCGAGATACTTGCGACCGTAAACGATGTCCTGGAGGTCCGCTTCGCCGTGCCGCTTGTCGTCCATGTGATTGAAAGTCTTTCCATAGCCGGTCGAGCCGCGGTTGTTCGCAGCGAGGATCGCGTAGCCGTGATTTATTAGGTGCTGACGCGTAGCGCTGTAACCGGATCGACTCTGTCCACCCGGGCCTCCGTGCACCCACACAAGTGCGGGCACCGCATTTTCTGATGAGGCTCCGTGTGGCTTGTAGAGAATGGCGGGTATCTCGAGACCATCGAAGCTCTTGTAACGAACCACTTCACTCTCAACGAGGTGGTCACGATCGATGCTCGGATTGAGCGCGTTTGTTAACCGCGTGGCCTTGTTTGCTTGGAAATCGATGAGATAGATATCCGACGGTGAGACATCGCTGTTCACAATTAGCGCGAGCTGTGAATCGTCCTTCGAGAAGCGTAAGTTATTAAGGTCACCACGTGGCAGACTCGGAAGCAAGACCGTCTTGCCGCTCTCTGTATCCGTGATTTGTACTTCGGTTCTCGCATCAACGTTGATTCCGCTCGCGCGATATCGGCCAGTCTTCGAAAAGCTGGTGTAGAGGACGTCCCAATCTGCTTCGACAAGGGATGCCTTATCACCAGTCTCAAGATCGTAGGTCCAGTGCTGGTCGAACTCGCCGTGTTCGTTGGTCGAATAAACTAGCCGCTGACCGTCGGGGGTGAATCTCACCGCGCCATACGAGACATTGCCCTCGTGCTCGGTAATTAGTGTCAGTTCCTTATCTTCAGTCGCAAGGTTCACGACATATATGTCAGAGTCTGCGCTTGTGCGCGGCTTATCGAGCGCGAGCCAGCGGCCGCCACGTGATAGCGTCGACATCAGCAAGCCGGGGTTCTCGAAAACCAGTTCGCGGCTATAATCGTTCGCCTGGTACTCGTACAAGTCAAAGTTCTGCTGATCGCGTTCAGTTGTAGCAAGGAAGAACGAGTCGCCGTCTGCGGCCCACGTAAAGAAGAAGGCCTTTAACTCGTCGCCCGGTGTCAGATCTCGGTGAGAGCCGTCCTCTTCGCGAACGAAGATGTGGTC
The DNA here is from genome assembly GCA_964439125.1 of uncultured Woeseiaceae bacterium. Classification (GTDB taxonomy): domain Bacteria; phylum Pseudomonadota; class Gammaproteobacteria; order Steroidobacterales; family Woeseiaceae; genus UBA1847. The sequence continues at coordinate 1,551 of CAYTNO010000368.1, forward strand.
AAGTTCGTTGCCGCCGTTGTCGAAGTTGTAAAGCATGCGGCCGTCGTTTGGGAACCAGCTAACAGCAAATATTGCGTCATCGCTGGATTCGGTCAACCTGACCGGCTCACCGCCATCGAGCGGCAAATAATAGGCGTTAAACACGCCGTCCTTGTCGGAATGAACGAGAATTGACTTACCGTCTGCTGAAAAGGCATGCCCGTCCGGGTCAGGCAATCCGTAGCTTGTTGTCGTGAAGAAATCGGCGGCACTGTACAACGGTATGCTTTCGGGTTCGGCGTTTGCCTGGCTTTCCGATTCAATGTCAGTGCGCTGGCCGCAGCCTGTAATCACCGCGATGCCCAAAATCGTCATCAGGCTGGCAGATAGTCGGCTCATGCTAGGCTCCCTCAGAATGCGTATGACAATAGTATAGCTATTGCCGATCAGGTATTTGTTGAAATTACACATTGTAATTTTCGGCCCGCACCAGCTAAAGCTCCATATAGGAGACTACCTTGTACTCCGAAAGGGTTAGTGCCCAACAATGTGTCAAGAGTTGGGGAAGGGCGGTGACAGCCAACTATTCCGCAATAGTTGGGCCTTAACTATCGCCTGAAAATCGGACAGCCAGTTACCAGCGATATAGCTGCTGCGCGCTCCCAAATTCGCACAACTGGCGAGCCAAATAACTAGCGTCAATGGTCAAGATTAGAGGCACTAATCATGACCTTTCCGCTTTTGAACATTAAGGAATATTGATTCGGAAACGACCTTTACACTAGTCTGCATCGCCGTCTTGGTCGCCACTTAACACGCCCGTGAACACGTAGGCGGCCCCCGAGTCGCGACCCTTAATATCGTCGTCAACCAGGCGGGACCCGATAAGTGCGGTGTTTCCGGACATTGCGACTCTGCCGCCGAACTGGTCGCCCGCCGAGCCATCCGTCGGCGTGAGCTTGGCGTACTGGCTCCAGGTCGTTCCGGAACGGGTGAATACATAGGCCGAACCCGAATCGACGCCATTGACATTGTCGTCGTGTGAATTGGTGCCGACCAACGCAGTGTTGCCAGAGATCGCGACGCTGTATCCGAAATCGTCGCCCGCTGCGCCATCGTCGGCCAAGAGCTTGGCCTGCTGGCTCCAGGTCGTTCCGGAGCGGGTGAACACATACGCCGAACCCGAATCTTCGCCGTTATCGTCGGTGAAGCGAGCCCCGATCAACGCGGTGTCGCCGAAGATGGCGGCCCTGACGCCGAACAAGTC
>CAYTNO010000369.1:0-2795 GCA_964439125.1 uncultured Woeseiaceae bacterium
TAGAGTGTAGATGTTGCATCGACCGGTTGAGGCCACCGTCGTATAGGGGGCGTTCAAACCCAATATTTCACAACATCACGAACGCCTCTCAAGTGACCAGTCCACCGAATCAGCCAGTAAATTCCTGTTTATTCTCTACTATTCTCGGATATTCATCTTCCTATGCATGTATGAATAGCCAAGAATATGCCCATAGTCATGGACAGAAGGTAGGAGACACCAATGAAGTTCGGCGAAAAACTAAAACAACTGAGACAGGAAAAAGACCTCACGCAGCCAGAGCTGGCCGAGGCAATGGGGATCGAGCAGTCGTATCTTTCCAAACTGGAGAACGATAAGTCGCTGCCCTCCAATGACGTCCTGAACCGAATCCTGAATGTATTTGAGACTGAGGTCAGCGAACTGGTGAACGATCTGGATCAAGGCTCTCGAAACCAACTGCGCCAAATACCCGACGTAGCCGACCATTTCAATCGCCAGAAACAACTCCTTATCGGAAACCGGCGACGCTGGATTTTGGTGTCCTCGTTGCTGCTCTCATTTGGCATCGCACTCATGTATGCAGGAAACGTGCATTTATTCTTCCCAGATAACATCTATCAATACACATCACACGGAGTAGTGCTTGACGGTGAGCCCAAAGAGATCTTTCGCGATCCGCAGCGGTTTGTTCCTAAGGCAGCAGGGCGCGATGAAACCCTTATCTTCCTGGATTCGATTAGCGCCAGAACTGATGAGGTCTTTCTGCAGGACAGTGAATTTCGCGGAGGCGTCTTCAACGTGGACGTCGATGGCGGCTCCAGAACATACTACATGGCCGGCTCCAAGGAGATCGATCCATGGCAAAGCAAGCTCGTTGTTTTCTTTGGAATTGTGATGTTCATACTGGGGTTAATCGGGGTCTTTCTAGAGAGAAAGCTGTCTCGCTATCAGTAATGAAACCAACGACGACTGCGATCGCTTTTGGCCGAAAGCGGCCGCGTCACCGATTTGTCAGATGGCGAAATAGAGAGTCGCACAACACACTCATGTCTGGCTAACGTCCGCCGACTACTCCGTTACCTGTATTCCTCGCCAGAATGCGACACGTCCGGATATTTCTGCTGCCGCTGGTTTTGGATCGGGGTAGTACCAGGCAGCGTCCTCATTCACCTTGTCTCCTACTGCAATATTGTAGTAACTCGCCTGACCCTTCCACGGACAACTGGAACGCGTATCACTCTCGCGTAGATAGTCGCTATCAACGCTACTCAAAGGAAAGTAGTGGTTTCCTTCCACAGCGACCGTGTCGTCGCTATTTGCGATCTCGATGTCATTCCAAACAGCTTTCATATTCTCTCCAGTTCATTGCTTGTCCGTTGTGACGAGCACTTGATCAAGCCCAGTGAATACTGACAGACGGCAAGCGGGTTACCAAAGCTTTTTCTGGTTAAACTGTCATTTCAAAAAAACCTGAGCGAAAACACAGTGCTTGAGAAATTCGAACGCTATCCATTGACCTTTGGCCCGACACCAATCGAGAAACTAAGTCGCCTGTCCGAGCATCTCGGTGGCGAAGTTGAGCTGTTCGCCAAACGGGAGGACTGCAATTCGGGGCTGGCCTTTGGCGGCAACAAGGTGCGAAAACTTGAGTACATAGTACCCGACGCAATCGCGGTCAAGGCCGACACTCTGGTAACAATTGGCGGCATTCAATCGAACCATACGCGCCAGGTTGCAGCAGTTGCGGCGAAAATCGGTATGAAGTGCCGCCTTGTGCAGGAAAGCTGGGTGCCGTTCGAAGACGCTGTCTATGATCGCGTCGGCAACATTCTAATGAGTCGTGTCTTGGGCGCCGACATTGATCTGGTCGACGAAGGATTCGATATCGGCATTCGTGAGAGCTGGGAGCGAGCAATACAGGATGTGAAAGATCAGGGTGGCAGGCCGTACGCCATACCTGCAGGTGCCTCTGTGCATAAATACGGTGGACTGGGATTTGTCGGCTTCGCGGAGGAATTGCAGCAGCAAGAATCCGAAATGGGTATCAAGTTCGATTACATTGTTGTATGCACAGTTACGGGGTCAACGCATGCAGGCATGTTGGTCGGATTTGCAAAAGATGGTCGAGCCCGAAATGTCATTGGTATTGATGCGTCCTGCACACCTGATCAAACCAAAGCTCAAGTGCTGGACATCGCGCAAAAAACCGCCGAGCTGGTCGAATTGGGTCGCGAAATTGATGTTGACGACGTTATCCTGAAAGAGGACTACGCTTATCCCGTTTACGGTGTGCCGTCAGCTGAAACCAACGAGGCGATACGTTTGTGCGCGCGGATGGAAGGGATGATGACCGACCCCGTTTACGAAGGAAAATCCATGCAGGGCATGATCGACCTTGTACGCAAAGGCTTTTTTCCGGCCGGCTCCAAAGTACTCTACGCTCATCTGGGCGGTGTACCCGCAATCAACGCATACAGCTATATTTACAGGAATGGTTGAAGGGGATCAGCGGCTATCAATAGCTCCTTTGACCCATGACGAATCCCTTGCGGTGCGAGTTCCATTGTAGCGTACCGGTAAGACGCGCCCAGACTAGTACAAGACTTGTAGTGCTTGTCTATAATCGGGCGGATGAGCCCGAATCGATTTTTTTTAGATCTGCTGCAACGCGAAAAGCCCATTCTCATCGATGGCGGCCTTGCAACCCAGTGCGAATCGATGGGTTGTGATATCGACAACGCGCTTTGGTCGGCAGTTCTGCTTCAGTCCAATCCTCGTGCCCTGGTCGATGCGCATCGGGCATTCCTTGATGC
>CAYTNO010000370.1:0-2793 GCA_964439125.1 uncultured Woeseiaceae bacterium
ATCTCATAGTCCTCACGGTACTCGGGACTCTGCGTGACCAGCTCGACAACCTTTACTCTGTCACTGCCATGTTCATTCGGGTCTTCCAGCGGCGCCAATGCCTGCGACCAGAGGCTGTCTTTTCGACCGTCCCAATACAGCCACGGGCTATAGGCGACACCAACAATACTGCGCGTGTTGCGCTGAGAGCTCGCAACGCCTTGTCCTTTCGGCAAGCCATCGGTAAATCTGCGTTCTGGCTGATGGCAGCTTGCACACGAAACCGCGCTGTTGGCGCTCATTCGAGTATCGAAGAACAATTGCTGGCCCAGCTTCGCTGCACGTGGGTTGTCGGCAACGGCGTTTGTCGGATCCGGTACCAGCGGTGGCAGGCTGGCTATCCATAGTGACCGCAGAATTTCGATCTCGGCGTCTGTCCAGGGCGCCGGGCTGAGCGGGCGGATCTGCCATGCGGCAAAGGCCAGCGCTGCTATCGCGAGCACCGCAACAATGGTCTTGCCGGCTTTTTTACGGGCTGTGCTCACAAATCCAGCGCGATAACAGCAGTATCGACTTTGCCGTCGGCCTTGACCGTAACCGACACTTCCCAACGTCCATTCATATGAAAACGCATTCCCTCGAGTCGATATCGTCCTTCACCCAGGTATTCAGTGACACGAGGGCGCGTCGGCATTCCGTGATCGTGCAAAGGCATCCCACCAAGCACTGAAATTTCGGCCGTAGTGACTGGAGCACCGTTCGATGTCCGTACGCTAAGCACCCAGGAATGAATCTTGTTGATCTCGATAGGATCCAGCTCTGCTTCAAAACTGATCGTGTAAATACCGCGGCGCGACGACCACTCCTGCCCGGGATCGGCGACTAACGCGCCAGCCTGCAGCAACAGAACCAGTGTTGTGAAGCAGATTAGTTTTCTACGCATCATCTTCTCCGGCCCCGACGACTCAGCACCCAGTATTGAAGTTGAATCGCAATCAATATTGCAATGAAAAAGGGCCAATAACCAAAGCCGGTAAAGCCAACTTCAAATGGGAAAACCGCACGATAGACTTTGTCGGCACGGTCAACGTTTGCAATAACGATTCCGATGTAATCACCTTCTTCATCGAATGTGTGGACGACAGAGAAGACGTCCGGCTCGATCACGGCCTGCTGGTGAAATACCGTGACACTGTCGAGATCATCGATCTCTGCAACGTCCTCCCAGCGCGCGAAACGACCCTTACCCGTGACGTCTTTGATAATCCGAAACTCGATAGGCACGTCACCCAGTTCGCTGTGCAGGTATTCCATGACGAACACCGTTTCTGTCGCATCGGGCAGATCCTCACAATACTCATTGTGACCGTCGGTACGCGGCTGGTAAATCTTGAAATGTCCGCGGAGGTAGTTGACCTTGATCACACACAGGTCACCCTCCTCTACGACGCCACCGTGCGACAGCACCGCAGGCGATGTAAACAACAAGAGCAAGAAGATAATTGACCTCGACACAGCGTGTTTCCTACCTCAGGTGCAGGCGATAAGCGATGATCGCGCTAGCGGCCAGCGGCACAGCGAAGATATAAAAGTTTGCAGCCATATCGAAGCCACTGGCAATCAGGTAGCCGGCAATGGCCGGGCCCGCAACCGCGCCGAGTCGGCCTAACCCGATAGACCAACCAATTCCAGTGCTGCGCATCGACGTCGGATAGGCTTTGGCTGCCGCGGCATAGAGCCCCGTAAACCCGCCCTGCTGCAGAAGACCAATGATGAAAATCAACGTAAGCAGAAAATCGATGTCCCCCGGTATCGCGGCAAAAATAACCATAAAAATGGAAGCCGAGAACATTAACGTAAAGACAATATTCGTCAGTTTCCAGCGCGTAGACAAGATGCCGAGTATCCAGACCCCGATAACCCCACCAAGATTGAAAAGGAAGAAAGCATCACGAGCATCCGCCGCGCTGAAACCGGAATCTTCAATCAATATCGGAATCCAGCTCAGCAGGAAATACAAAGCGCTAAACGCCAGGAAGAAAGTCGTCCAGAGTGTCAGCGTGACCTTGCGGTGTTCCTTGGCGAGCAGTTGTGACATGACCTGGACCATACCCAACGACTTCTTTTGCTGTCGCGGCTCGACGTCCGGCATTTGCAACAACGGTTCCCTATTGAGCTTGATCAGTATTTTGTTTATTCGTGGCAAAGCGTCGCTCGGCCGTCGCTCCAGCAAGTATTTGAGTGACTCGGGAATTAGCAACCATGCAACGATACCCATCACGAGCGTAGCAGCGCCACCAAACCAAAACATGCCGCGCCAACCATAGTCCGGCAGTATCAGGCCGGCGGCGACCGACGTGAGCATGGCGCCCAGTGCATACCCTGACGTAACGAAAGTCACCGACAGTGATCTGTATTTCTCCGGACTGTATTCGGCGGCCAGAGTTGCCTGACTCGCAAGCATGACTCCGGCGCCCAGGCCGCTAATGAAACGCAATACGATGAATTCCGTAAGCGTTGTTGCATTTGCAGTCAGCAGGATCGATACACCAACGACAATGATGCTGACCACAATCACCTTGCGCCGGCCGACAATGTCGGAGATCGGTGCCAGCAGCATGGCCCCCGCCACCATTCCGGCCAGTGCGAAGCTGAAAATCCAACCGACTTTATCTGCCGGCAACATCATCTCGCGAGAGACCTCTCCGGCCACAACCGCCATCGCAATGATGTCGAAACCATCAACCATGTTGAAGAACATGCACAGGACAACGACGAGTATTTGCTGACGGCTGACCTTGCCGTTATCAATAA
>CAYTNO010000371.1:0-2782 GCA_964439125.1 uncultured Woeseiaceae bacterium
CCGCACGGTTACGACTGCTGCATTGCCTGGCGTTCGATCTTCGCCCACGAGTCTCGTAGCGTGACGATTCGGTTGAGGACAGGCGTGTCGGCCGAGTGCTCTTCTGAATCGGTACAGAAGTACCCCAGCCGTTCAAACTGCACTGCCTCGCCGTCTGCGAGATTCTTCAATGAAGGCTCGAGCATAGCTTCGACCGTCTGTAGCGAATCGGGATTCATGACATCCATTACATCGTCGGCTATCGTCGGATCGGGGATCGTGAAGAGCCGGTCGTAAAGTCTGACTTTAGCAGGCACCGCATGTGCCGCCGAGACCCAGTGGATCGTGCCCTTGACCTTTCGATCGCTGCTACCGGTGCCGCTACGAGTATCGGGGTCGTAACTGCAATGAAGCTCAACAACCTCACCGGCATCATTCTTGATGACGTCGTCGCAGCGAATGATGTAGCCCGAACGAAGTCGAACCTCGCCGCCTGGTTTTAGACGGAAGAACTTACGCGGCGCTTCCTCAAGGAAGTCGTCCTGCTCTATCCAGAGTTCGCGTGAGAATGGAACCTCTCGTGTGCCCATCTCCGGCCGGTTCGGATGATTGTGCCCGTCCATCATCTCAACCTGCTCTTCGGGATAGTTCGTCAACACGACCTTGAGCGGTCGTAGCACGGCCATGCGACGCTGGGCTGAATCTCCGAGCTGCTCGCGAACGCAATTTTCGAGAACACCCATCTCAATGAGTTTGTCTTTCTTGGTAACGCCGGCACGAGTCACGAACTCGCGCAACGCAGCCGGCGAATAACCGCGCCGTCGCATGCCCGCGATAGTCGGCATGCGCGGATCGTCCCAGCCCGTGACTACCGATTTTTCGATCAAACCATTGAGCTGGCGTTTACTCGTGATTGTGTACGCCAGATTGAGCCGCGAAAACTCGATCTGCCGTGGCCGATTCTCTGGCTGCAACTGCTCGAGGAACCATTCGTACAGCGGCCGATGGTCTTCGAATTCAAGCGTGCACAATGAGTGCGTCGTACCTTCGAATGCATCCGACAAGGTATGCGCAAAATCGTACATCGGGTAGATGCACCACTTGTCGCCGGTACGCTGGTGATCGATGTGGCGGATTCGGTACAGCGCAGGATCACGCAGATTCATGTTCGGCGATGCCATATCGATCTTGGCGCGCAACAGATGCGTACCATCGGCAAACTCGCCTGCTCGCATGCGGCGGAACATATCCATGTTCTCGTCGACCGACCGATCGCGATAGGGGCTGTTCTTGCCCGGTTCCGTCAGCGTGCCACGATGTGCCCTGATTTCATCGGCGCTCAGGTCGTCAACGTACGCGACCCCGATCTCGATGAGTTTCTCTGCAGATTGGTAGAGCCTGTCGAAGTAATCGGATGCATGCGTCAGACGGTCTTCCCAATCGAAACCCAGCCAATGCACGTCACGCTCAATGGCACGAACGTATTCCTCGCGCTCCTTGCCAGGGTTCGTATCGTCGAAGCGAAGAAAGGTCTTACCGTTCGTTTCCTGACCCACCCCGAAGTTCAGGCAGATCGACATGACGTGCCCGACATGCAGATAGCCGTTCGGTTCCGGCGGAAATCGCGTTACGATCTGCTCGTGTTTTCCCGACTCCAGGTCGTCGTGAATAATCTGGCGGATGAAATCCCGCGGTGTCTCGGTCATGGGCTAGTCGATGTTCGATAGGAAAGGCCGCTATTCTACGCGTTTTTGACTGAGATTAGAGGGGCCACTACTGTACAATAGCGCGCCGTGCCTCACGGCTTAATTTCAACAATCAACAGATCGAGCGATGCCAAACATTACCCTACCCGACGGTTCTACCCAGCAGTACGATGCTGCCACATCCGGTGCCGAAATAGCGGCCAGTATCGGCAAGAGCCTGGCTCGCGCCGCCGTTGCCGTGCGGGTTGATGGCGAACTCTATGATCTTGCTCGAGAAATCGATACTGATGCCGGCATCGAGATCGTGACACGCGATTCTGACGAAGGTCTGGAGCTGTTACGCCATGATGCCGCACACGTGCTGGCTGAGGCGGTTAAGGAGCTGTGGCCGGACACTCAAGTCACGATAGGCCCGGCCATCGAGAATGGCTTCTATTACGACTTTGCTCGCGAGGAGCCGTTTACAGATGCCGATCTCGAGGTTATCGAGGCGCGCATGAAAGACATCGTTGACCGCAACGAGCCGATCGAGCGAGAGGTCTGGAATCGGGATGACGCCGTCAAATTCTTCCGTGGCATCGGTGAGGAATATAAAGCCGAGATAATTGCCAGCATTCCATCTGCGGAAGACATTACGCTTTATCGTCAGGGCGAGTTCATCGACCTTTGCCGCGGCCCACATTTGCCTTCGACAGGCGCGCTCGGCAAGGCTTTCAAACTCACTCGGGTCTCCGGCGCGTATTGGCGCGGCGACTCGAACAACGAAATGCTGCAGCGTATTTACGGCACAGCCTGGTCGCATGAGAAACAGCTGCGCAAATATCTTCTCATGCTTGAGGAAGCCGAGAAGCGCGACCATCGGCGCCTCGGTCGCATCATGGATCTGTTCCATTTTCAGGAAGAAGCGCCAGGTGCTGTGTTCTGGCATCCGAAAGGCTGGAACCTGTTTCAGACCCTTGTCGATTTCATGCGGCAGAAACAAAATGCAGCCGGGTACCAGGAGATCAACACCCCCGAAATTATGGCGAAAGCGTTGTGGGAAAAGTCGGGCCACAACGCGGCCTTTGGCGATAACATGTTTACGTCAGAGACTGTCG
>CAYTNO010000372.1:0-2753 GCA_964439125.1 uncultured Woeseiaceae bacterium
TCATAAAGCAAATCGGCGTGTTTCCGGATTCGATCGTTGCGATTCCTTTGGCATTGACTCCTGCATCTGCTACCGAAGTTCGAAAAAATTCACCGAGATTGTCGTCACCAACCCAGCTCACGATTGATACCTTATTTGACTCTGACACAAGCGGCTGCGCGACATAAAGCGGACAACCGCCGGGACGTGGAAACGCGTCGGCTGGCCGTTGTTTTATCATTACCGTCTGGTCGCCCTTGAAAAAGCCGTCCAGGACAGCCGGGTAGTCAATAGACGCATAACCGATGACAACGATGTTTGTCATGACAGTAGCTCTATCGCTTTCAAAGTTGGTACCACCCATCCCATGTAGCGATCAATATCTTCAAGCGATGCCTCAGCAAGGTTGTTTCGGTTCGAGTTGACAGCTTCTTTGGCGACGTAACACTTATATCCGAGCGAAAAAGCGTCCTGCACTGTTGCTCGTATACACACATTAGCTTTGACGCCACCAATTATCAGGCGATTGACGCCTAGCTCTCTTAGCAAGAGATCAAGATCAGTCGCATTGAATGCGCTCATGCGACGCTTCGTTAATAAGAATTCACGTTCACCACGTGGGAACATACCTTCAATCAACTCAGAATCGAACTGACCGTCGACGCAGTGCTCGGGCAATTTGTTAGCCTCGAAGTCGTCGACATTCGGCCGGTGCCGTTCGGCGACAAACACAATAGGGCGTTCCAAACGCCTGGCGGCATCGATCAATTGATTCACTGCGGGCAGTACATCTTCACTCTCAGCGTAGTAGTTACCGCCTTGCGGGTGGAAAAATGAATTCTGCAAATCGATCAGAAGAAGCGCACTTCCGCAATTCCGTGATTCAGGCACTATCGAGCCTCCGGTTGAGAATCGTTGAGGGCGTCAGTGAATCCCGCCACGCCTTGTGCCCGCACTAGTCGCGTGTCATAGGTGTAACAACCCTCAAGGTAGACCGCTTCAATAAGTTCGACAAGTTGACCGCGCGGGTCAAAACTCTTTCGATGCACGAGCATTACGGCGGACGGTCTTTTAATCATCAATAGGTCAGATTCATCCTCCGTTGCCAGACGTACATTAATTGTTTCATCGGCATGATCAATTATCACACCTGCATCATCGAATGCGTCATAAAGCGAGAACGTCGCATCTTTGACTCGACTTGCCGGTCCATAAACCGAGGGGAGGTTCGCCGCGACGGCCGACGGAATTAATGCATTGTGAATAGCCCACGGAACGTCATCGACGAGGCGAATTCGTTTGAACATGAAGGCTGGTTCGTCGCACCCGAACTGTAGAGCATCAGCTCGGCTCAGTTCCGACTCGCTGATGACACGATGGGTCGGTGTTCGCCCTTGGCGCCTTACGGTCTCTGAAAAACCGAGTAAATACCCTGGCATTCGGTGAAGTGCAGGTCGGGCGACGAATGTACCGACACCCTGCCGACGCTGTAATAGTCCCTCGCTCAGTAGTACATCTATGGCTTTAACAACCGTGCCGCGGCTAACGCCGAATTGTTTACACAACTGAGTCTCACTCGGAAGCAGGTCGCCTGGTATCCACTTGCGGCTACGAATCCCATCTCTGAGATTGTCGGCGACATATAGGTAGCGAGGCTTATTGGCTTTGCGGGCGAATTTCACAGGGCCTCCTGATCTCGCCAATTTAATCAAACAACCACTTGACTAGTCAACTAATTGATTATATGTTTTGCTCACTATCGAGCCGACGAGATAGTGTCTGACGCTCGGTCATCGTAAATGCCCTTGGGGACGAATAATGACAAAATTCCTATATCTAAATGTTTCTATTGCCGCCCTGCTTCTGTGTGTATCGAGTATGACGCAAGCGCAAGATAGTGGCCTCGTAATTGAAGAGATTGTCGTTTCCGCACAGAAACGTGAACAGGCACTTTCCGATATCGGACTTGCCGTGGACGTAGTCAGTGGGGATAAACTGAGGGAAGCTGGCGCCAATTCTCTAGTCGATATCGCAAGATTCTCGCCGGGTCTGAATGTTCAAACTCCGTTTGGCGAATACGGTTACCCGTTAATTGCATTGCGCGGTGTAAACACGGATGGATTCATTGAGACCTTGCCACAATCCACCGGGGTCTACGCCGACGGTGTGTATATCTCACAACCCCCCATGCAGGCGTTTCGATTGCTGGATCTTGAGCGCATAGAGGTATTGAAGGGGCCCCAAGGAACCATCTACGGACGCAACACAATCGCGGGCGCAGTGAATTTTATCGCCAAACGCCCGACCTTCGAGCCGGAAGGTTACGCAACCGTTGGCCTCGGTGAATACAGCAGAAGTTCATTGGAGGCGGCTTATGGTGGCCCTATTTCCGATACTGTTGCTGGTCGTGTCGCGATCAAGTACTTGAGCCAAACAGACAGCCCATTGACGAATACCAATCCCAACGTCGGTGACGGCGGGGAAGTCGACCAGTTTTTCGCCCGCGGCTCTTTGTTGTTCAAGCCGAACGATGATGTTGAGTTACTGATACAAGTGCACGGTGGTCGCGACGATTCAGATGTTTGGCCGTTTGCGCTGATACCCGCTGGCGAAGACACGGACAACGATGGCCTCCCGGACCAACTCTGTGATGAATTTGTTCGTGGAGATATCGAAGCTGCGGCGGTCAATTGCCTTGCGGCCGATCCCTTCGTTAGTGGTACGTCCTACAATGACACTGACGGCGACCCCTATACGATTAATCAGAACGCGAT
>CAYTNO010000373.1:0-2747 GCA_964439125.1 uncultured Woeseiaceae bacterium
GATGTATTTTGCCTGTGCTTCCTCATCGGTCACCCAACTGCTGAGCGTCTGCGCAGTCATGGGCGATCCAAAAAAGACTTCCGGGTCATCCGGGCTGCTTTCACGAAATACTTTCGCGTAGGTGGTTCCTGCCAACACGTCCGGGTTGCTTTGCATAGCCTGCGCCACGCCATTGGGATGTGGAAGGTTCAGGATGATGAGCTTGTCGACAATCTCCGGCATGTAAAACGCGACGTTCCAGGCGACCATGCCACCCCAGTCGTGTCCAACAATGACGGCTTTTTCTTCGCCCAGATGATGCACGACGGCCGCGACATCGGAGACCAGCAAACGCATGTCGTAGTTCTCGGCGCCCTCGGGCTGATCGCTCAGGTTATAGCCGCGCTGATCGATTGCCACCACACGATAGTCGCCGCTCAAGCCCGCCATTTGGTGGCGCCAGGTGTACCAGAAATCAGGAAAGCCATGAATCATGACCACCAGAGGCCCAACGCCGGCCTCCGCGTAATGGATCTTCACGCCGTTGTTATCGACGTAACCGTGTTTGCTTTGCAGGACTGTCTCAGGCACAAGTGCAGGTTAACGTGTGCAGCGAGCGACGGCCACTCGCCAAGAGAACCAAACTCTGTAAGGCGGAGATTTGTCGCTCTGTCAGGCTGTTTACTTCGGTGCCGGTTTTAGCAGCGTCGACTCGAATTCGTATTTCGAACCATTCGTGGCCTCAAGGTTAACTTCCCATAACTCCTCGTCCGGCATCTGGGTTCGCTCCAGGCCCGGTAGCTCTCGCTCGTCATCAACCTGCAGACCCCAGACTCTGACATTGCGTACGCCAACGACGGGGATGCGTTCACTGTCGAATCGAGCGCGCATCGCCTCATCCACACCATCAGTTGCCCAAATGGCATAGCCGCACTCGACCATCGCCGCCAATTCCGCTGGCATTGTTGCTTGCGAGGTTTTATCAGTCATGCAAACGTCTCCTATCGCAACCTGATGATAAACATATCAAAAAATCGAGAGACCCGTACACGAACTATCATGACGGAATCTACGTAGTTTGATCCGACGGCCACCAGCTTATAGTGACACGGTGTACTATGCTTGGGTCAACTCCCCGGGAGGCGTTTGTGGACATCACATTAACCCAGACGATTGCCGCCATTGTTATGGTCGGCTTGGGCCTTGCGCTCATTATCGGCTACCGCGCCTACCTGGCCAGTAATTCGGAGCGCCGCATGCTTAGCATGCTTGATTCCCTCGGGCTCGATCCGGAAATCGCTTCAAGCGGCGAACTCAATACGATCATGGGAGAAGCACGGAAACGTTGCGAGGCCTGTACAACCGAAGACGTATGCGAACGTTGGCTACGGGGTGACGAGGAGGGCGACAACGCCTTTTGCCCCAACAAACGAGTGTTCGACGTACTCAATAAATATAAAGACGGAGTCGCGTAGGTTCGACAAGGACGCCAAGGCTTGGCCGCTGCCTCATTCCCCGGCAGCGGCACTTCTTGTGGTTTATGCTGTCTCAAGCAGACCATGAACCTCCTTAAATCACTGTTTGTCAGCGTGTACATGATGGTCGCCGTGGCGATCACCGTGTTTGCAGTGCGCTCGCTAATTGCCACTCACGACTACATCAGCTGGGGTGGTGTCATCCTGGTGACGGCTCCTTTTGTTCTTGTTATCAGTTGGTTGATGATCTTCAAGAACGTAGCCAGGACGAGTGCCCACTTTCCGATACTGATAATGCTCGGCGTGCCAGGCGCGCTCCTGGCCAGTTGGGGCTACTTGCTGGGCGGCAGCCCGTTTGCGCCGGTGCTTGCGTTGGTTGGTCTTGTCGGATTCCTGGTCTATGACTTTTGGTATTCCAGTTTCAACGACCGCGCCAGCAGTCAATTGAGCGTCGGCAATATGTTGCCTGAGTTTGTACTGAAGGATACCGTCGGCAACGCGGTCACATCCACGTCTCTAACAGACAAACCAGCCATCTGGATTTTCTATCGTGGTAACTGGTGTCCATTGTGTATGGCGCAGGTCAAAGAGATTGCCGGTCAATACCAACAGCTTCAGGAACTCGGTGCGCGTGTCGCACTGATCTCACCACAGCCGCACAAATTTACTATTGGTCTGGCCAGGAAATTCGATGTGGCATTCGACTTTTTAACCGATGAAGACAATCGTGCGGCTCGCACGCTAGGTATTGCGAGCCCGAATGGCATTCCGATGGGCATGCAAGTGTTGGGCTATGACAGTGAGACCGTTTTGCCAACCGTCATCATCACGGATGTGGGCGGACGCATCCTGTGGGCGCACGAAACCGACAACTACCGGGTTCGTCCTGACCCCGATGTTTACCTGAAAGTATTGCGCGAGAACCTGGCTTAAGCGAAATAGGGCGGTTACAGAGCTACGGAATCCCCGCTGCTCAGGCGTTCTGCACCGCGTGTAATCACACGGTCGCCTGCTTTGAGCTCACCCATTACCTCGATGTGACTGCCGTCGCCCAAGCCAGTGATAACGTTTATCTGCTCGGCCGTCATGTCGTCATTGAGCCGGAACACCGATGCGCCCTCTCTGCGCAGAACAAGGGCGTCTCTTGGTACCGTCAGTACCTGCTTGGCGATAGCTGTAGGCATCGAGAGTCGCACGCTTTCGCCAACCGTCCAGAGCTCGGGGTCAACGGTTAGTCGAACCTCGAACATGTGCGACTGCGGGTTGCCGAAGGGTACGATCGTGCGCACTGAC
>CAYTNO010000374.1:0-2717 GCA_964439125.1 uncultured Woeseiaceae bacterium
ACAATGATATCTTTTCATCGCGTGCTGGGTGATATGGGGGCACGGCAATATCGGTTTATCCACTCTCAGGAAGGGTACGGCAAAGCGATTCTTTCATCACACCAAACAGACCCTGAAGATACGATGCTGATTTTTTCGCACTCCGGTATCAACGCGGTCACGATGGACATCGCGCTTGGCGCGCAAGAGATAGGCATGAAATTGATAGGTGTGACCAGCATTCCACATTCGTCGGCTGTTCCGTCGCGACATTCCAGCGGAAAGCGTCTGTTCGAAGCGGCTGACGTCACGATCGATACTGCCGCGCCGCTCGGTGACGCGGGTGTAAGAATTGATGGTTTGGATTCGCCGGTTGGCGCGACCTCCACGAGTGTTGCTATCGCGGTTGGACAGGCGATCAACGCGGTTACAGCGAGAAAGCTTGTCGAACGCGGGGTCGACCCTTACGTCATGGTGAGTCCAAATACCAAAGAAAAAGAGGCCGCAACCCGTCAAAACGACAAAAACTACGCTGAACTCTGGCGTCGACTGTCAAATCGATAGCTAGAGGTCGCGATGCTTGAATGTCCCTTATTCTATGGTGGAAGCAACCATACACCTGAGGCCGATGAGTGGTTCGACGTGTACGATCCGGCAGACGGATCATTGGTTGGTCGAAGCGCACTCGCTGGTAAGCTTGACGTTGATGCGGCGGTTCAGGCCGCCGAAGAAGCACGCAATTCATGGGCCTTGACTCACGCCGATGATCGCGCCGCCATATTGCATCGGGCGGCAGACCTGGTCGACGAGCGATTGGATGAAATCGCGACGTTGCTCACTCGCGAGCAAGGAAAACCTGTTTGCGATAGTCGCAAAGAGATTCTCTTCGGCACGCAGGTATTGCGCTACTACGCTGAGGAAGGCAGGCGGCAGGGTGGCTCTTTGCGACCGTCTGCTGCGTCTAACATCAAGAATATCGTGTCTTATCACCCGGTCGGTGTGGTTGGCGCAATCGTTCCCTGGAATTATCCCGTCGATCTGTACTGTTGGAAAGTAGCTCCTGCGTTGGCTGCAGGTTGTCCGATCATTGTAAAACCACCTCATGAAACTCCGTTTGCGATTGCCAAGGTTGTTGAATGTTTGGTCCAAGCTGGTTTACCTGACGGTGTGCTCGCCAATCTCCCTGGAACCGGGCCGGTTGCCGGCCGCGCTATGTCACTGCACCCAGGCATTGCGTGTATTTCGGCGACGGCATCAATTGCGGCCGGCCAGGACATCATGCGAAACGCGGCGGTGAATCTAAAGCGCATCAGTCTTGAGTTAGGAGGTCACGCGCCGTTCATCGTAATGCCGGATGCCGATATTCAGGCGGCAGCGAAGGCAGCGATGCGTCGGTCGTTTTCCAATATGGGACAGATTTGCATTACCGTGAATCGAATTCTGACGCACAAAGCTATTCACAACGATTTCCTAGAGGCGTTGACTGAGGAAACGAAGAAGATTGAACTGGGCCCCGGCATAGGTCCGGACGTTGCCTACGGACCTGTTACGACGCAGTCGGTGATAGACCGCTCCCGACGGCATATCGATGATGCTGTGAGCAAGGGAGCCACCATTGTGACAGGTGGCAAACCAGCAACATCCGGCGGCCTCAAGGATGGACTCTTTTTTCAACCCACCCTTCTTGACAACGCGTCGCTGGACAGCCTGCCAATGAAGGAAGAAACCTATGGCCCGGTTGCGGCGATAAGAAGTTGTGGATCTACGGCGGAGATACTCCAGATTTCGAACAGTCTCGAATTTGGATTGGCCGCATATCTCTACTCGAACAATCTGGAGGCCGCCTGGTCTTTTGCCGATCAACTTGAGTTCGGTGCAGTAGGTATCAATGTTTCCGATACATCGGAACTCCAAGCGCCATTCGGAGGTTGGAAATTGAGCGGTGTGGGTCGGGAGCTCGGACCTGAAGGGCTACAGACATTCCTAGAGCAAAAACACATCAAGATGCGAGTTGAACCCACAGATTTATCCTGAAGAAGTTCGGAATTCTGAAGTGAAGGCATAATAGTGAGCGATATAAAATGCAGTATTTCACTGATCACGCTCGGAGTAGACGACGTGCCGAGATCGGTGAAATTCTATACATCGTTCGGCTGGGAGATGTCACCAGACTCTGATCCAGCAATGTGTACATTTATCAATACACCTTCAACAATCCTTGGTCTGGTCGGGTATGAGTTTCTGGCGAACGATGCAATGCTGGAGGCGGGTAAAAGGCCTTCTTATCAAGGGTTTACGCTAGCCGTGAACGGCGCATCAGAGGAAGAAGTAGATGCGATCTATGAGATCGCGTTGCAGAACGGCGGAACTGGTCATCAGAAGCCGAAATGGAAAGATTGGGGCGGATATGATGGGTATTCCGGGTATTTTCTTGATCCGGATGGATATCCTTGGGAGGTTGCGTTTGCGCCGTTCCTGACGCTTACCGAAGATGGAAGGTTGAAGCCCAAATCCAGCTAGGAATGTTGGTACCGGCCAGCCAGCGTTTTGTTATTGGTGCCATTAATCGAGCGGCAATTTCCAACCGAAAATCGCCATCATCACCGGAGCCAGCCGCGGAATCGGGCGTGCACTTGTGGCCCCTTCTCTATTTTGTGTGTCCGGGATTATGATGAGGACCACTGAAAGTGACCCAAAGCAGACATTCTCAGTTCTGCGGTCGATACGGATTGTGTGTC
>CAYTNO010000375.1:0-2704 GCA_964439125.1 uncultured Woeseiaceae bacterium
TCGGCACGAAGCGGAGGATGGGAAGTTGCAGTCGCACGGTCACGCCCGTTGCAAGTGCATCCTTTTGTTGTAAGCGCTCTCGCAGGATATCCACGACTTGTTCCGGCGCGAGATCGCTGCCATCCGGACCAGCAAAACCGAATACCGCGACCATGGTCTCGAGATAGGCGACGCCTTCGGTAGCAAATGCCTTCATATTACGAATCAGGGACTCGGCCTGGATCCACGGGTTCTGCGTAAGTGCGTTGAGGCGCGGCCAATGTGTCCCAAAGAACTCTTCGCGACTCTCATAGGGTTTGTCGAGACGAAGGCTTGCAAGCCAGCCGGCCTTTTCCTTTTCGTTCAGGTTCTCGAGCGACTTGTACTCGCGTTTCTCACAGTCGCTGAGCTGGTCGTAATGAACGGCCGTGATGTTGCGAAACATCAGGTAGTAGGGCGCGCGACCAAACTGGTTGCCACCGTAGCTAACGCAGTTTTCGATGCGTACTTTGGTGTAGTAGCGGTAGCCACGTTCTCTTTGCTCGAGCGCCAGCTCATACCACCATTCCGAAAAGTTCGACCCGGATAAATGATTGTGGAGGTCACCGCCTTTGGGCATATAGTAAAGAACGCGGTAAAGGTCTTGCGTATTAGCCGGCCCTTTCAGGTCGTCAAACCAGTCTGCGCCGGCCGAATGAACGAATAGTAGGAAGACAATCGAGAGTGTTAGTTTCATAAGCTTGCTGCTTTGCTGTCCATGGCTTAATTGTCGAAGTGAATTCGGTAAATGCCAAAGCCGGCGTCGTTAGCGCCTACCTTTTCTATCGGATCCTCGGCCGTTAGTGCCTTTTCCGCTTTCAGAGAGCTTGTAAACGTCACATTAACGTCGCCATCTATCGGCATGAACGACCAGTTGTTGTCAGCCGACGGGTCTACCGTTTGAAGTTCGAAGATATAGTCGGCGAGTACGCTGCGGTTGGTGTCTGGAGCCTCGATTACGATGTTGCTGCCATCGAGACCGGGGAATTTTCCACCGCCGGCACGGTAGTTGTTGGTCGCGACGATGAAGGTCTGATCCGCGTCAATTGGCCGTCCATCGTAACTCAGGCTCACGATCCTGTGGCTGCCGGCGTTTATCAATTTACCGTCTTTGTCATAGCGTTGTGCCTGGGTAACATCGATACGGTAGCTAACCCCGTCAATTACGTCGAAATTGTAAGACGAAAAATCTGGATTGAGTAACTCCTGTTCGCTGTCATCGTTCGGGTCAATTTGCCTAAAGGCTCCGGCCGACATCTCCAGCCATTCGCGCACTTGTTCCCCCGTGATGGCTACGGCACGCAAGGTGTTTGGATACATGTAAAGGTCGGCAACATGCATCAGCGCAATCTCACCCGCGTCGATGTCGGTGAAATAGTCGCTGCCACCACGGCCGCCAGATTTGAACGGTGCGCTGGCTGACAGTACCGGCATAGCGTCGAACTCGGTACCCTGGATTAGCCGCTCGACATAGCGTTTCTGGGCGTTGGTGACGATCTGAACGGATGGATCGTCCCTAACCAACGCGAAAAAGCTATTGATCGGCGCGCTCAGTTCACCAACTCCGGTACGGACGAACTCGATGGTCGCAGCATGTTCTTCCTGCACGGCGGCGACGATTTCCTGCACCGGTTCGACCAGCGGTATGAGCTCGCTGCCGTCGCGCCTGGCGATCGGCCGAACCGCACCGATGCCGCTGGCAACAGTCCACTCGCCGGCATCCGACACGTTGAGCTGCAAATCGACGTAGCCAAGGTGGCTACCCCAGAAACCCGGCATCGTTGCTGGTACACCGTTGATAGTGCCGTTCTCGATGTCGACGCCAACCAAATCTGCATAAGTATCGCTGGGAAAAACACGATGGCTGTGACCGAACATAATCGCGTCGATGCCGGGTACCTGCGACAAATAGTAGCTTGCGTTCTCATCCATACCGTGGCGATCGACCGTCGCAATGCCTGAGTGTGGAATGGCGACCACGATATCGGCGCCTTCCGCCTTCATCTGCGGCACGAGTTGGCGTGCGGTGTCGACGATGTCGTGAGCGACGACCCGACCTTTGAGGTTCGACATGTCCCAATTCATGATTTGCGGCGGCACGAAGCCGATAAGGCCGATCTTGATGTTGTGCTCATCGCCGTCCTCGGCCGTCAATGTTCGATCGACAATGACGTACTGATCGAAGTACGGCTGATCATTGCTCGCGTCGTTGTCGCCGTCGTCGTAAAAAACATTGGCGCTAATGTAGCCGAAGTTTGCGCCGGCAATGCTTTGGCCAAGAAATTCCAGGCCGTAGTTGAACTCATGATTGCCTATGTTGCCGACTGTATAGCCGAGCAGATTCATCGCCTTGTAGACCGGGTGAACGTCGCCTTCGCCGAGACCGCGCTGCCTGGCGATGAAGTCGCCGAGTGGATTGCCCTGCAGCAGGTCGCCGTTGTCGACCAGGATGCTGTTCTTCACCTCAGCTCGCGCTACTTCGATCAATGCGGCAGTTCGGGCCAGACCCATCGTCAGCGACTGTTGATCCTGGAAATAATCGTAGTCGACGATGAGAGAGCTTGAGCCGTCGGTCATCTGGTCCAGGCGGCCGATCGTGTCGTAGATGTAGTTGACCACTCTGCCGTCTTGATCTTCCCGGCGGGTTCGCCGGCCCACATCGTCGTATTCGTACGCGAAGAACTGA
>CAYTNO010000376.1:0-2702 GCA_964439125.1 uncultured Woeseiaceae bacterium
TGCGGCCATCTCTCTGAAACCATCCAGCGTGTACTTATATGAGTACTCGGTAAGAATGGCTTCGCCTTCAGCGACCAGTATCTCTGCATCACCCGCCGTGACAACCTGGTCGCAGGAGCTGATCAGGCGCATTTCTATACGGCCTTCGGCTTCGTTGTAGTGTGAGTTGTGCGCGTAGCAGCTCAAATCAAAGTCGAAGCCAAATACCTCGTTAAGATGCTGCAACATATTCAGATTAAATGCTGCGGTGACGCCGGCGCTGTCGTTGTAAGCACGTTCAATTATGGCGGCGTCTTTCTGCAAGTCGACACCGATCAGCAATGCGCCATGCTCGCCAGCTTCCTGATACATCACTTTGAGTAAGTCATGTGCGGCGTCGTGCGTAAAATTACCAATTGTCGAGCCGGGAAAATACACGATGTTTTTAAGCGGCATGAACTTTGGACGTGGCAGTGCGAACGGGTGGGTAAAGTCGGCGACGACCGGGAGTACTTCGAGGTCCGGAAACTCACGTTGAATCTGCTTATTGGATTCGAGCAGGTGTTCTTCTGAAATATCCACCGGTACGTATGCTGCCAGGTCATTCAGGCTGCCAAGAAGCGCGCGCGTCTTGCGGCTTGAACCACTACCAAACTCGATAAGGCTCGCATGTTCGCCGACGAGTGCGACGATCTCATCCATGTTTTCCTGCATGATGCGGAGCTCGGTTTCTGTCGGGTAGTACTCGGGAAGGTGCGTAATCTGGTCGAACAACTGCGAGCCGCGCTCGTCATAAAAATATTTCGGCGAAATCATTTTTTCGGGCAGCAGGAGCCCGTCAATGATCGTGTCTAGTTCTGTAGGCATGCTCACAACTAGCCCAGCCCGTCTTTAGCAAGCCGAAAGCCGAGGAATTGCCAGCGCGCATCCGGATAGAAGAAGCTTCGATAACTCGCTCTGATGTGGTCGGCCGCGCTCACGCAGGAGCCACCCCGAACACTCATCTGGTTGCACATGAATTTACCGTTGTATTCGCCAAGTGAACCTTCGAGCGGCACAAAGCCGGGGTAAGGCAGGTAGGAGGACAGTGTCCATTCCCATACGTCACCAAAAAGCTGCGACGATTCATTCGCTGCCGCCGGTTGCCAGAAGCCGGACTCCAGCAAGTTGCCATCAATTTTTTGCTCAGCGGCGGCGAGCTCCCATTCAAACTCCGTCGGCAATCGTGCGCCCGCCCAGCGCGCAAAAGCATCGCCTTCGTAGTAGCTAACATGGCCAACCGGTGCGTGTTCATCGATTGAACGCAGGCCGCCGAGCGTGAACTCCGACTCGAGATCCTCGCTCCAGTAGAGTGGTCGACTCCAGCCATCTGTAGTGATCTTCGCCCAGCCGTCGGATAACCATAAGTTTGAATCAGAGTAGCCGCCGTCATTGATGAACTCACGATACTCACCATTTGTTACGAGCCGTTTACCAATCCTGTGCTCGTGCAACAAAACGTCGTGACGCGGCGTCTCGTTGTCGAAGTGGAAGCCATTGCCCGCGGCGCCAACTTGTTGAATACCGCTCGGACCATCCGCAAAGGAATATGACGAGGGGGCAACGGACTCTGGTATGGCGAGTTCAGCGTTTACCGCGGGGCGCATTGGGTTGCACGAGAAAACATGCTTGATGTCCGTGAGCAGGAGTTCTTGATGCTGCTGTTCGTGGTTAAGACCAAGAGTGACGCGCAATTGAATGTCTGGCTCATCGGCTCGCTTACCGAGTAGCTCGAGCATGGCGTTGTCGACGTGGGATCGATAGGCGACAACGTCCGCCAGTGTTGGGCGCGTGAGCATGCCGCGCCTCGGGCGCGCGTGCATCTGGCCAACGGAGTAGTAATAGGAGTTGAACAGAAAGTCGTAATGTTCGTTGAAGCGCTGATAGCCGCTATCGAACGCTTCCAAAATGAAGCGCTCGAAAAACCAGGTGACATGTGCGAGATGCCACTTGGTCGGGCTGACATCCGGCATCGACTGCACGACAGTATCCTCAGCCTGGAGGGAGTCGCAAAGCCCGAGGGATTGTTTGCGAATACGCGCGAATTGTTCTGCCAATGAAGTCACGCGGCTTATATTAACGCAACGGCAGCTCGGTTTTTTTCTGGACAGTTCGAATCGTCACGCTCGAATTAACGCGCGCTACGCCGGGCAAGCGCGTCAGCGCTTCTTTGTGTATTCGCTCAAAGTCGGCCATGTCGGCGACGACAACACGCAGCAGGTAGTCAAATTCGCCGGTCATCAGGTAACACTCCATCACTTCGGGGATGCTCTTTACCGCCTCTTCGAAAGCCGCCAGCTCGCTTTGTTCCTCCCGGTGCAATCCGATGTGCACAAAAACGTTGCCCGGTAGCCCGGCCTTGGGCTGGCTGACCAGCGCCGTGTAGCGGTCGATCATGCCGCTGTCCTCGAGCGCTCGAACGCGCCTGAGGCATGCGGATTCCGACAAGTGCACCGCGGCGGCGAGCTGCACGTTGCTCTTGCGGCCGTCACGCTGAAGGGCCTCGAGGATCAGTTTGTCGTATCTGTCAAAGGACATGGCGATATATTGCGCAAAAATCAATAATAGCAGCAGAAACTGCCACATTTCGCTCAATTAGTCACTAAACTCGCAAGCTAAATTCGTGATCGACCCGGTATCGTGTCGTTAGGTAATGAGGATTCGGGGATCCAGCCATGAAAGTC
>CAYTNO010000377.1:0-2698 GCA_964439125.1 uncultured Woeseiaceae bacterium
TCATTTGTAATTTCGCCCGAAATGTCGATTCACGGATTAGAAACACGCCCCGGTATTGTTATGGACGGTGCTGCAGCCGAGCACATTCGTGAAGCAATACCTGTAATCGCATCCTACGGTGACGCAATTGGTATTCGCGCATTCGCTGAACGCAAGAGTCTGGAAGCGGACATGGCCGAGATGGAGTTCAGCGCCCTCACGGATTTAATCGACACGCCTTACATCAACATGGAGTCCGCGATGGGCCACCCTTGCCAGAACCTCGCGGACTGGAAAACGCTCGATGACCTCGGTGTCCCGACCAACGGTGGTAAATTCGTTCTGAGCTGGGCGTATCATCCGCGGGCGCTGCCACTGGCAGTGCCCTCTTCAACGCTGCGCATGGCCGCGCAACGTGGCATGGACGTCACGGTACTTCGTCCAGAGGGTTTCGAATTGCCCGACCCCGTGATGCAACAAGCCAGGGACGCGGCAGCGGCCAGCGGCGGTTCTATACGTGAGACAGACGACAGGCGTGAAGCAATGCAAGGTGCGCAGGTCATTTACGCGAAGTCCTGGTCATCCACCCGGCATTACGGCGACAGACTCGGTGACGAAAAACTGCGCAACGAGCTCATCGACTGGTGCGTCGACGAGCCCTGGTTCGACAATGCCCAGGACGATTGCCGCTTCATGCACTGCTTACCCGTGCGCCGCGGCGTTGTCGTTAGCGAACCTGTACTCGACGGGCCGCGCAGTGTCGTTATCCACGAAGCGCGCAATCGGATGCTCGCGCAAATGGCCGTGCTTCATCAGATGCTGGGTGGTCAGTCATGACGGCCAGTAAAGACCGCGCCGTCGTCGTGTCAGCGCTCAAACACGCGGCACCGTACATTCGTCTTTTTAAAGGCAAAGTGTTCGTCCTGAAGGCCGGCGGCGAGATCTTCGCGGACGCCGCCCGAACCCAGACATTTATGGAGCAGGTTGGCATTTTGCATCAGGTGGGCATTCGGGTCGTCATGATTCACGGGGGCGGCCCTCAATCAACCGCACTTGCGACCGCGCTCGGACTCGATACGACATTTGTCGACGGCCGCCGTGTTACTGATGGCCCATCGCTCGATGTCGCAACGATGGTCCTTAATGGCCAGATCAACACGCGTGTTCTCGCGGCATGCAGAGATCTGCAAATTCCAGCCGTAGGTATCAGCGGTATTGATGCCGGACTCATCCGGGCACACCGTCGGCCACCGGTCGAGCGTAAAGGGGAGCCTTCGGTGGACTACGGATTCGTCGGCGACATCGATTCGGTCGATGCTGACATTCTGGTCAAGCAGCTCGATAACGGCCTGATGCCTGTCGTTAGCCCTTTGTCCTGCGACGAATCGGGTACCGTACTGAATATCAACGCCGATACAGTCGCGGCTGCGATCGCGGCCGAGCTTGACGCCGAGAAACTCATACTGGCGACGGGAGCGCCCGGCATCCTGGAGGACGTCGACGACCCTCAATCGCTAATCAGCTACGTCGACCGGGCCGCCCTCGACAAGCTCAAGGCCGAGGGTAAACTGGCCGACGGCATGTTGCCCAAGGCCGCGGCCATCGATGCGGCACTTGCGAATGGCGTCAAACGCGTACACGTCATTTCCTACAAAGTAGCGGACAGCATTCTGCTCGAAGTCTTCACCAATGAAGGTACCGGGACACTGGTCGTTAATGACATCGCTGCGCTTACGCCAGCCGAACAAGGCGGTGATACCGCATGAGCCGGCTTTGGGAAAAAGGCCTGCCGCTGGACGAGCGCGTGTTGCGCTACACGGCGGGCGAAGACCATCTTCTGGATGCGCGGCTGGTGCCCTACGATGTCAGGGGTTCGATCGCGCACGCCGAAATGCTGGCGACGGTTGATCTCATCAGCGCGGAAGATTGCGCTGCAATCTGCGACGGCCTCAGCGCGCTTGAGAGTGGCTTTTCTCAGGGCGAGTGGAGCATCAGCCTCGAGGACGAGGATGTGCACACCGCCCTCGAATCACGGCTGACCAAGGAGATCGGTGACGCTGGCGCGAGGCTGCATCTCGGCCGCTCGCGAAACGACCAGGTGCTAACAGCGCTGCGCCTGTACCTGCGCGACGCGGCAGACGACCTTGCAGGACGCGTGAACAATTTGCGTGAGTCAACTGGCCAACTGAGCCAGCGACAGGGCGATTTGCAAATTCCCGGTTACACGCACATGCAACATGCAATGCCCTCGACTGTCGCGCTCTGGTGTGGCGGCTTCGACGAAGCGTTCGGCGACGCTGTCGACGGGCTGCAATCAGCCCAGCGGCGCATTAACAAGAACCCGCTCGGTAGCGCAGCAGGATACGGTACGCCCGGTCTGCCTCTGGATCGCGACGTCACCACCGACAAGCTCGACTTTTCTGTGACGCAAGCACCGGTCACGTCTGTGCAATTGTCGCGCGGCAAGGCTGAAAGCACGCTGCTGTTTGAAATCACTCTTCTGCTGCAGGATCTCGGCCGCATGGCCACTGACCTGTTGCTGTTTTACACACAGGAGTTTGCCTACATCTCGCTAGCGCCGGAGGTGACGACGGGTTCGTCGATCATGCCGCAAAAGCGCAACCCCGATGTGCTCGAGTTGCTGCGCGCGTCGTCGGCTACTGCTCATGCTTGTCTGGACGAGGCGATGATGATCACCGCAAAACTGCAATCTGGCTAT
>CAYTNO010000378.1:0-2696 GCA_964439125.1 uncultured Woeseiaceae bacterium
ATTTGTCACCGATCTCTGCCATGCTTGCCAAATGGATTCATTCTCGATGGCCGCTATGGGTCAGTAGCAGCCAGTCGCTACCTTATCACTTGAGCGGCTGGTAACGGCCAGTGAAGCTGCTGCCAGGTAGCTCCGGCATACGCATTTATTCTGCTGGTGTTTGATTGGCGAAGCCGAAGTCCGAGATCTCAGCGCCACCGTGCTTATCCAGTTCGGTATAGAGATCGGCGAATAGCGCATTCTGAGATCGAAACGGCTTGCAGCCAGCCTGATTCATGAACTGCGCTGCTTCTCGAGCAAAGATGCTCCATTCAGCGGCTGGCAGGCTGCCCCTCTCGTGCAACTTAAACAGTTTCCACCATTGATTTGCGTAGCAACGAAGCAAGAAATTGAACTGAACCACGTCTTCGGCATTCAGCGTGGTTGGATTTTGGCACCCGCGATCGAGCAGGGACGCAAGCGCGGGATCGCTTGCAACTACGATGTTGATGTCATTGAACCCAGTCATGACACTTTCGTAGGTGGATGTTGCGACTGCAGCTGTGTTTTGCCTGATCTGAACGGCGAGGTAAATAAAAGTAATCATCACCGCTGTGACGCCCACGAGCTCACTGATTGCGGATATAGCCTCCCAATTCATGATGACTGGCTCCTCATGTCTGATTAGTAATTATCTTGGGAATCTGCCGCATATAACAATCTGTTACTCATGTTGCTAGTGGCCGCTGTGGGTCACAAGCAGCCTCTTAGTAGTCTAGCAGCCGAGGGGCTGCTTACGGCCAATAGCGGAAGTTCAGTACCGATCATCGAACAACGTTCTTATCAATAGCTGACGTTAGTAGGATTATTAGGCGGCTTCAAACCGTGCTTTATTTTCCGCCATCCACTTTTCCATATCTTCTTTGCTATGGCTGGCGTTACTCATTACATCGGCATGAGCCTCCATGTAATGAGGTCGAAGAGCAGTCATCCATTCTTCAAATGTTTCACCGTCCGCTGTTACGTCGCACAAGTCGCAGCCAAGTGTTTTCATATTGATTCTCACCTTGTAGTGTCTATGGCCGCTTTGGGTCAGTAGCAGCCGCCCAACATTCTAGCAGGCGAGCGGCTGGTTTCGGGTGGCAAGCGGACGTTCATGCTACCCCCCCGGTGCGCGGCACCCTGCCTTCAATCCCAGGGGCCTCAGCGACGCGATAGAATTTCCTGTCCTTTGACTGATATAGTCTTATCATAATTAGAAAATTCGTATATTAGAAAAATAAGATATCGTGAGAAGCGCCAGGTTTCTGCCAGGTTTCTTCGTGAAAAGTGCGTTGTCGAGGGGAAGAAACGCACGTTTTGTAAATTTTTTGTTGGGGGTTACCAATGGGAATTTTTGCTTCAATTCGTCAATCATTTGAAGGCAGAGCGCCAGAACGTCCGCAGTTTGCGGCGGCTGGTCAGGAAGCTGGAGAGAAGGAAGTCGGCCGGAGTCTCGATCATGGCGTCGCCCATGAGCATACAGATCATGAATTATCCGGCATGACCATTGGTATTGAACATGTTGACGCTGATGGTTCTGTCAGCCGTCGCTGGGCAACGATTGTCGCAACCGCTGAAGTGGATGGACATAACCGGCTGCTATGTCACTGCTTTATGAGCGAAGGTCTGCGCTCTTACCGGATGGACCGGGTGATCCATCTCTTTGACGAGCATGGCGAAACTTTTGATGTGCGTGAGTTCCTGCATCTGAAAGCATTCCCGACCAAAGCACGCACTGGTGGCGGTTCATACCGCTCTGTTATCCGTGATGGCCTGCGTGTGCTGATCGCGGTTGCACGGGCGGATGGTCACCTTGATGCTAAAGAAGTTGATGTGATCATGGATTATGCTCGCGCTGAAGGAGCCCGCAAGGGCGTGACAGAGGACGAAGCAGCACTTGCTGAACTCCGCCGTTATATTGAGCGTGTCCAGCCTTCCGGTAGCGTTGTGACCTCCTGCATTGATCGTTTGACCAATGAAGGTGAGCAAACACAGGACAATCTTCTGGCTTATCTTGCAAAGGTCGTTCGGGCCGATGGTGTGCTGGATAGTTCTGAAGCTGAACTTGAAAGGCTGATCGCCAAACGACTTGAACGGTGAACTATTAACGGTCCGTGCTGAACTATGCTTATGTGATGTAATGGGGGCAGGATTGCCTTCGCCCCTGCGGGGCTCAGTTATGTCGGCCGGGTGGATTCCTCGCTTCGCTCGTCACCCCTTCGGGGCGCCTTCCGCATCCAAACCGGATTCGCAGATTCGTCGCCGGCATCGGAATGCACGGTCCCCTACATTTCGTACGCACATTCGCGTGAAGTGAACCCTGACGGAAGACTTTCAAAGATCGGCGAACTTCCCGTCTTTCCCATCGGATTGGCTACCTACGCTGTGCGCGCTCGACTCACTCCAATCGTACGGCCACCGTATTGGCTAAAGTTGAGCCTATTGATCGCCGACTGGGCATCTTTGTCGCTGTCCATTTCGACATTACCGCAGCCTGTGTTTAGCCCTGAGGTCGGATCCTTCGTAAAGGCAACAGAAGCGACCATGCCAAACGGCCGAGACAGACCTTCAATTTCGTCGTTTGTCGATGTGCGTGGCATATTGCCGCGATCCGTTACGCCCAGGCGCGTTCGGCGCGAGAAAAATTGGTCGCATTATCGGTCCTTGATTCGACA
>CAYTNO010000379.1:0-2690 GCA_964439125.1 uncultured Woeseiaceae bacterium
GCATGCACGTGCACGTCGGTATCGATAACGACGAGTTGCGCATCGACCTGATGAATCAGATGTCGTACTTCCTGCCGCATTTGCTGGCATTGTCTTGTTCGTCACCGTTCTGGGAGGGCGAGGACACCGGTCTAAAGAGCTATCGACTGACAGTTTTCGATTCGCTGCCGCGAACAGGTATACCCGAACGATTCTCAAGCTTCGGAGAATACGAACGTCATGTACAAATCATGATGGACGCCGGGCTTATTGAAGACTCAACGCGCATCTGGTGGGATATCAGACCAAGTGGGCGTTTCCCGACGCTTGAAACACGCATCATGGATGTCTGTACTCGCGTGGACGATACCGTCGCACTGGCGGCATTGCTCGTTTGCATTTTGCGCATGCTCTACAGGCTCAGAAGAGCCAACCAGCGTTGGCGCCAGTACACGCCCATGCTGATTCAGGAAAACCGCTGGCGCGCAATGCGCTACAGCTTTGACGAGGGTCTTATCGATCTTGCCAAAGGCGAGGTCGTCCCCTTTGAGGGTCTACTTGACGAGCTGCTCTCGCTTGTCGCCGAAGATGCCGAGGCACTGGGCTGTACGGACGAAATCAATTCCCTGCGGCACATAGTGCAACGTGGCACGAGCGCGCATCGGCAATTGAAGGCATACGAACTCGAAATTGCCGCCGGTGCCAGCACGGAAGATGCACTCAAGGGCGTCGTCGACAAACTGATTCACGATACCGCCAAAGGCCTGTAAACACGGCCTGTGAGGGCTTTATCGAGAATGTGACGTTGGCCGCATTATGTAGCCTACGACCCGGCTAGCATGCCGGTATGACACGCAAGAATATCCAAATTGCCGAGCGGGTAAACGAGTGACGGAGACTCTCGATCTTCTCCTGCGCTCAGCTCTGGGCATCGGAGCGCTGCTGTACCTGTTGCTGGCCGTCCGCGTCGCGCGCGTACGATCGCAATATGGCAGTAATGTCATCACATTTTTTTTCTTCCTCGCGGGCCTGCTCGTCGCCGGATCGGCGTTTTCTTTCGGCACGGATGACCCCCGCATTTATGGCATTGGCCGAACGCTGACCGTTTTTGCATCAGGGTTCCTGCCGGTCGCCTTTTACGTTATTTACCGCGAGTACACGGTAGGATCACCACGTGCCATCCTGATCGCGATGTTAATGGTCATTCCCATCGCGACGACTGTACTCGCACTGACAAATTCAATGCACGACCTTGTTTGGGCGGTTTTCGAATCAGAAACCGGACCTCATTTTCCTTACGTTACAGATCACATCTGGTTCGAACGTGTGCACATGCCATTCATGTACGGCCTGTTTCTTTACACTGCATTTGCCCTGGCGGGCCGATTGCCAACTATCGCGTTGGCGCATCGCAGAATCGTCGTCATTCTCCTGGTCAGTGCGATTCTGCCGTTCTCGGCCAGCATCGTGAACGTAGTTTTAGAGATTGGGCCGCTCGAATTTCCGTTTACAGCCTCGTCTTTCGTCTTGTTGCTGCCGCTGTACGCATATGCGGTTATCTCAATTCGCATTCATGAGTTTAGTCCCGTTGCATATCAGACCTTGTTCGATCATGTGCGTGATCCGATATTCGTGATCGACAAGGAAGAACGAATTATCTGCGCCAATCAAAAAGCTCAGGATCTACTTGGTGGTACGGAGCGAGAATTGATTGGGCAGCGTCTGTGGGAGGATTTTCCTGAAGCAAGAGCCATCCTGAAGACGGCCAATGAACTTGACCTGACGCAAACCCTGCGATTCCACAAGGACAATATCTACGAACTCAGCGTGGCGCCGCTGACCGGTCCCAAAGGACAGGCGCTGGGTATGGTGGTTGAGTGCCGAGATGTCACAGAGCGCCGCAAAGCATTGAGTAAGCTTTCGGATAGTGAGCACCTGATACGTACGCTTATCGAAACGTCGTCTAGCGGCATCCTCAGATTCTCACAGGATCGAGGTGAGGATGGTCCCCGATACCGCTGTATTTTTGCAAACCGCGCTGCAGAGTCTTATCTGGGTTTCGACGACAGTGCGCTGGTCGGAATGCCGCTCGATAAGCTAATGCAGCTCGAACCGCAGAGGCTGATCGCGCATTTCACTGGTGCGTCGGGTGAATGCTCACCGATGAGTTTCGAAACAGCCGCAGATCATGCCGCAGGCGAAAGCTGGTTGCGAATTGTCGTCGAGCCAGTCGGCGATGATTTGTCGGTGACACTGATCGACATCACGCAACGCAAACGTAACGAAGACAAAATGCTCGCCGACGCGTTGCGTGATCCGTTGACGGGCGTTCTCAACCGTCGGGGCTTCGAGAAGGAAGGGTCAGCTAGCATTCGTGCGAACGATCAGGGTGCAGTGTTGTACCTCGACCTAAATCAGTTCAAGACTATCAACGACCGCTTCGGGCACCAGGCCGGCGACGCACTTCTCAAAGCTTTTGGTCACCGCCTTGGGTTCTGTTTACGACCCGAAGATGTGATGGGTCGTCTCGGAGGAGATGAGTTCGCAATCGTCCTGCCGGGAGTCAGTGTTGAAGACGCCAAGCACGTTGCGGCGCGCCTCGTGCAAACAGCACAAGAGGCCTACATCATTCAAGGTGAAGAAATTAAGTGCACCGCGAGTGTTGGTATTGCACTAATGCCCAAGCATGACGATGAGCTTTGGCATCTAAT